>JAYUWT010000443.1:0-3212 GCA_043753405.1 Saprospiraceae bacterium
CGTCGCATCGGATCAAAATATTCTTTTTTCTTATCCTTTTCCTTGGTTGTTATATTTATCATTTCCCTCTCCAGGAATTGAAAGGGAGTCTTCTGTGAAACCTTTATTTCAGCATCTTTACAGATCTTTTTCTCAATAAAATTTCTGAAATTATTTCTAGTTGAATCAGTTATTTGTTTTGCATAAATACGGCTCACTCCCCTGGTCTTTCTCTCTATGGCGATGACAATTAGTTTTTTACTTCTCTTTTTGTCTGAATTTTTATTGTAAGATCTATAACCTAATTCAAACTTTTCAACTTCCACCTTTCCTTCCAGAGGATGACGGTCACTACTTTCCATAGCCTGCATTACTTTTTGTTTAAACAACCAGCAGGTCTTTTGACGTAGTTGCAATTTTCTGCTCAATTCGGTCGAGGCAATACCTTTTTTATTGGTAGAGACATAATAGACTATCCAGAAAGCTTTGATGATCGAAAACTTCATTTTATGGAAAAGAGTTCCAGCAGTGGGGCTTTCAAGATGGCTGCAGCGTGTGCATTGCCGGTCATATTGTTTTATACCTTTGCAGTATCTATCATGAGCACAAATGGGACAGGTATAACCATCCCGCCATTTTAACTCAGACAGATAACGATAACAACTATCCGGGTCAGGGAATTTAGACTGAAATGCAAAGATGGACAGGGATTTGAACTTTGTTTCCATGTTTTAATTGATTTGGGTCTGTAAATATAATACTTTGTTCCTATTGAAGATGTGCCTAATTCAAAGTTTTTTGTCATTCAACCAAAAATAATCCACCGCTTCTCCAGACAAGGAAAAAATCTTATATTTTCTTCAGATATACCGCCGCCTCATAAAGGTATTTATCCACCCATTCGATCATGGATTTTTCTGTTTTAGGATCCTTGAGATCTTTCGTATTTTTACCCTCATAATTTAAATCTTTTGTTAAAGTGCCTTGATTACTTATTATACCGGATCCTCCCGGAAAATTGTAAAAGACAATTTCAGGAGCATTTGCTTTCAGAGGATTTCTTGTAAATGGATATTTCTTCTCATAAGGAATTTTCATCTGACCATACAATAAACCTATGATATCAAGTTGAGACATAACCTTATCAAAATTTGTTCCCTCATATTGTTGTTTTAAGGCAGGCCCAAATAACAAAAGCGGAATTTTATATCGCTCCTTGTCCTCTTTGACCCTTACTATTTGAGACTCATGACTGTGGTCGGCTACCATTACAAAGAGTGTATTTTCATACCAGGGTTGCTTTTTTGCATTTTCTATAAATACATGGATCGCACTATCTGCATAATGAACCGTATTTATAAATGGCTCACTTATCCCTCCGATTCCCAGTTTATAATCGACAGGTACATCGTAAGGACTATGTGAACTAATTGTATATCCACAGTACATAAAGGGTTGGGGAATTTGGCTGATTTCTGAAAGTAGATGTTTATACATAGGTAGATCAGGAACACCCAACGCTGTCTTCTCAGTTCCGGGTGGAAAATTCTGGACATCCGCTATTTTATCAAACCCCTTTTTATAGACATAACTTCTGATATTTCCATAATCTAACTGACCCCCATATAAAAATCCGGTATAATATCCTTTTGCCTTCAATTCGTCCACAATACATGGTAGTTCGCCAACCAGTTGTTTACCTGTCAAAGGTGAAAAAGCAGGAATGACGGGTAAAGCGCCCAATGTTGCCGGAACACCTTGATCGGACACGTGGCCTATAGCATAACAATTGGAGAAATAAAAACCTTTTTTGATCAATTTATTAAAATGAGGTGCTATTAGGCTATCTCTCCCTATTGTTAGGCAAACATCCGCAGGCCAACTTTCTAATAAAAGAAAAATAATATTTGGTTTGATTGTTTTTAAAATACCAGGAAATGTATCAGGTGGTGAGTTATACAGTGTGAAAAAATCTTCCTTGTCAGGTTTGTTATCAATAAAAGGTTGAAGCCTGTCAAATTCCGAAGTATTCAATAAACTATATACTGCATGCCAAAGCACATTAGTAGCACCATCATTGAGCGCACTTTTGCTCGAATAATAAGCAGCCCCCATTCCAATAGGAAAACGGTTAAGTCCTCCTCGCATACCTATTACAAAACATGCGGTAAAAGTCAGATATAGAAGAGTTGAAAATAAATAGAAGGAGGCCGGTGTAGGATGAGGTTTATAAGACAAATCGATAAATACCCAACGTTTGAATATCCACTTGAACGAGATAAATATGATTGTCGTACCTATAATAAAACCGAGTAGCATCGAAACACTTGGTGTTTTTATTACTTCGGAGAAATGCGCAAAATGTTTTAATGAATCATAACCTATTTTGGACTGCCATTCTCTGTAGAGGTAGATCTCGGATATTGCAAGGCCAATATAAAATAATGTAAGTAACAAATGGTAAAAAAAAGTAATGTTTTTAAATATTCTTAAATTTGTAATCAGCCAAATAAAAGAAAATAATAAGCCCGGTAAAATTAAATAAGAAGCTGTTGCAATATCCAGTTCTACTGCACTTACGAAACAATGTAATATTTCAGGCAATTTGGTAGAGGTAAAATATTTATGGGCATCAAAGAGAAAAAGAGCCCTCATAAAACCAAAAAGACATAAATAGTATAACAACAATGAAAAATGAAAACGAATAAACTTCAACATCTAGCTGAGCACCTTGATTTTTATTCTGGTTATCCCCTGCCGTAAAGTTAAACCGATCTTTTTAGCTGCAGCAGAACTCATATCCAGAAGATAACCACTTGACTTACCCATGCGATCGTTGATCACTACAGTAATTTTTTTGTTGTTCTTAAGATTAGTGACTAAAAGTTTTGTACCCATAGGAAGCCATGGATGAGCAGCTGAAACGTACTGGGCTTTATATATTTGACCGGAAAAAGTTCTTTTGCCCTGGAATTTTGAACTATAGATAGAGCCAGTACCTACATAAGTTTGGCTAAAGCTTAAAGTACTAAATGATAAAAATAACAGGATGCAAATTAATCTCAATAATAATAATTTAGATGCAAAGATAGTAAAATTATTGATACCAGGTACATTTTTCATATAAAGCATTGAAAATCAATAATATATTATATGTTAATTTGAAAAATACCGAGACTTATTGAATATAAAATTTAAATCTTCAAAATATATATTTGAATTATGGTTAAAAT
>JAYUWT010000444.1:0-3211 GCA_043753405.1 Saprospiraceae bacterium
ATAATTTCCCTTCACCACCTTGTAATACGAATGTAGATTGTGCTAATACTGAATTGATCCTTGTTCCTCAAAATGAGACAGTTTGCATTCAGGGATGCAATATTGACATGCCTTTAAGCAGTGTCATTGCATGTGGTATCTCAGAGGATTTGCCGGCGGCATGGTATACTTTTAATTCAGGTGACCACAATATCGTAAATTTTGAAATTAACTCTTCCACTCTTAATCTTCCTAAAGTGTTGCTTCTTATTGATTGCATTGGTTTTATAAACTGTGAAACTGAAAATATTGCGGTGCTGCCCAATACAGATTATCAGGTGATGGTAATTGATAGTCTGGGAGGAACGGGATTTTTTGAGCTATGTATATCGCTGAAATTCACCATTTCACCCTGCATTAAAGATGAAAGCTTCACCGTGACAGGAACTAGTCAAGGTTCACCGCTGGAAGGACCTTATGAGCCCAGTGAAATTCTGACATTTAAATACACGACTAATTTCTTTGCAGGTGGAGATTGTCAATGGCTTCATAGTTTTATTCCTTATCTGAGTGATTGCTGGCAGGGTACTTTGCCTGAAATTAGTAAATATCCCCAAGGTACACTGGAAGGTAATCTAGGTTGGTACCCGGCAGGAAGTATAACTTGGAAACCGGGTAATATACCCCCCAGTGCAATAGGAATTGATGCAAATGGAAAACTTTGCAATATGGGTACTTCCGGATGTAACGAACTTATAGGAGGTGGTTTATGCGGCGAAACAGGAACCCCTATGCCGGCAGGCTGGGTAGTTACGAATGCCTCGGGAACCTGTGGCGGTAGTATGGTACCTAATACTTCGTGGGGCATTGTTCAGGAATGTAATTCTGTAGAAACTAAAACATTGGAATTTACAATCCAGATCCCCAAGAATGCGAGCGTTTGCAATGACGAGGAAGGATTTGTAATAGGGTTTGCCACATTCAGTGATGGCAATACCGGAGGCTGGAATAATGCTCAATGCAATGGAAATGGTTTGATTAAAATCACACTTCCTGTAAATACCTGTGACTTTCCGGATATATCCTTAGTAAGTGCTGATACTTTAATTTGTTCAGGAGATATTTTTGATGCGGCATTTAATTTGGAACCTTCTGACTCAAATATTGAATGGACTGTTCTCAATGGGGAAGGGATAAACGGAGCAGAAGATGGATCCGGAGAACAGATCTCTCAAGTTCTTGAAAGTACTGATTCAGTCCCCCGGGTGGTTTCATATCATGTGTATCCTGTGAATGCTGATAGTTGCTACGGTGAATTAATAATATTGAATGTTACTGTTCTTCCGAGGATCAATAATAATGTCGGAGATATCTCGCTTTGCAATGAAAACTTCGCAAAAATTAAATCTGTACCAAGTGGAGGGACCGGTGGAGGGTATGGATTTGTTTGGTCAACCGGGGAAACAGGAGTGGATTCGATCAGTTTCGAAGTTTTGGCTGACACTTTTGTAATTCTGACTTTAACTGATAGTTCAGGTTGTTTTCACACAGATACAATTTACATAGACGTTTTATTTACAAATCCTGTATCAGAGCCGGAGGACACAGGACTGATAGGAAATTTAAGTTTTCCATACAATACCACTCAGTCTTTCTCAACCAATCCTTTTGCAAATGCTGAAAATTATATCTGGACTTTGGATGGAGTTGAGATCGGTCAAGGCTTGTCTGTTGAAAATTATTTTCCCGGAAACATATCAGGACCTCGTACACTTTGTGTAAGGGCATCCAATTGTCTTCCCACTGCTCAGGAAATATGCTGGCAGCTCAATGTTACATTGGCCAAAAATAATATACCTATACAATCTTATAAAATTTACCCAAATCCAAATAATGGCCGGTTCACTATTGAATTCCCCGTAGAGCTGGAAGGATCCTTAGAGATATATGATCTGAATGGGAGGATGGTACATACACAGAAATTAGACAGTAATTTACTGTATCATGAGGTCAGACTTGATCATTTGCCAATCTCGCTTTATAATATTCTTGTGAGGAATAAAGAAGGGAAAGTAATGGGAATAAATAAATTAATTTTGCTTGAGTAACTAATTAACAAGATATTGGCTTTAATAAATATTGATTTTAAACGTAATACATCAGATTTGCCATAGTCAGATTGAAGTAAATTAATAGCATTGTTTAATCTGGATCTTCCATCTCAATGCATCAGGAATAATTGAATTATTTGATATAAGGGGGATGAAAGTTCATGCTCAAAAAATAAGATCTGATACGTCACATCAGCAGATAACAATGAAAAGTTTAGAGCCAGGAATGTACAACGTGATCGTCAGAAATGAAATTGGATCTATAATAGGGAATAGTAAAATGATGATCGAAAAAAATTAAACTTAAATCTTCAAGATTATCAATAATCACTGACCTGATTTTATATTTATCCTTGCAATTTCTCCCCGAAAGCAAGATCTCCTGCATCGCCAAGGCCGGGAACTATATATGATTTTGCGGTCAGTTCCTCATCGATGGCACCTACCCAGATCTTCATAGCAGGATAGAGTCGTTTCACATGTTCTATTGCATATTCAGATGCGATGACAGATACTAAATGGATTTCTTTGGGAGTACCGTAACTTTCGATCATTTTAACTGAAGCATCCAAAGAGGCTCCGGTAGCAAGCATGGGGTCGGCTAAAATTACTACTTTATCGGTTAGTTCAGGACAGGTAACATAATCCATTCTTATATCAAAATCGCCGTCCGGCCGTTCTTTTCTATAAGCAGATATAAATCCCATTTCTGCATAATCTATTAGCTGTAAGATGCCGTTCTGGATCGGAAGCCCGGCCCTTAAGATAGATAAGAGCACCACTTTGTCATCAATTGTTTCCGTGATCATACTACCCAGGACAGTCTGAACTTCTTCGGCGGAATAATGGAGTTGTTTACTGATCTCATATCCCGCTATCGTGCCAAATTTCTCCAGATTTCGTCTGAATCTGGGGCGGTCGTTTTGAATATTAATATTCCTCAATTCGAACATTATTTGATTAATGTATGAGTTTGACAAAGAGAAATTGGTAATCATTTTATGCTTTTTTAAACAAATAAAATATAATAAATTCCCTGGTAATTATTTAATATTTGGCTATTAAACTCATGGCACCACTCACTATGTATTGACAAGCTATAGCCATCACTATAAAGCCCA
>JAYUWT010000445.1:0-3205 GCA_043753405.1 Saprospiraceae bacterium
CCATAACTTCTCCCATCCATGAACTTAAAACCATATTAAGCTCATCAAAATCAAGGCCCTTCATAAAATTATGAACCATAGTTTGCGATGGAATACCTCCATGTAAATTATATCGCTCAATGAAGAAATCTTCATTATGCTCCATAAATCGAGCAACAGGATTCACTCCAAACCTCCCACTCATTCCTGCCAAAACGATCATTTCTAGCATTGAAACCAATCCAAACCTTCTCCCCTCAGCCCTTCTGAAGTCCTTTACTTCTGATAAATAGTCTTGTAGTCTTTTCATTTTTAACCTTTTGCTACAAATATATGTAAAATTTATATTATATGTAACAAATTATTATATTTGCTATTTAGAACTGAATGACCCTGCCCTCCAAAGGGGAACATCATTTCTATATTTTTATTATCGTTTTTTATTGTGGAAAACGCTTTACCGGAGAACTGACTTATGCCTTCAGACTGCTTACTAATAAAATATGATTTGGTTTAGAAATAGCCTGAGGAACAATCTAGCATTCATGCCACCTCGTTTATTATTCATTTTTCATTTTTCATTATTCATTAAAACTCTGCAACCGGGCATAAAAAAACCGCTCAAGAATTAATCTCAAGCGGCTGCAACTTTCGTAGCCCGTAGGGGAATCGAACCCCTCTTACCAGGATGAAAACCTGGCGTCCTAACCGATAGACGAACGGGCCATAAAGGCCTTTTGCTAAAAGCGAGACAAAAGTACACTTATTTTACAAATGACATATTTTTTTAAACTATTTTTTTCAAATGATATTGTAGTAATAATAATTATTGTTACTTTTACACTAAGTAAAATTGAAAAATACAAAATGATCAAAAAAATCGCAATCAATGGCTTTGGAAGAATTGGCCGGATTACACTCAGAAACCTACTCGCCAATCCATCTGTCCAAGTCGTTGGAATTAATGATCTTACCGATAACGCTACCCTTGCACATTTATTCAAATATGATACCGCACACGGACAATATGCCGGAAATGTATCAAGCGACGATAATTATATTTATATAGATAACCATAAGATCAAGGCGACCTCCGTCAAAGATCCTTTACAGCTTCCCTGGAAAGAACTGGAGGTGGATGTGGTCCTCGAGTGTACAGGAATTTTCCTTTCACAGGAAAAAGCAGGATGGCATTTACAGGCCGGCGCTAAAAAAGTCGTGCTATCTGCTCCGGCAGTTGATGATGTCATAACGATCGTACTTGGAGTCAATGATCAGGACATAAAAGATGATATTCATATTTATTCAAATGCATCATGCACGACCAACTGCCTGGCTCCTGTCTCAAAGATCATTGTAGACAACTGGGGCATCATATCCGGTTCATTATCTACAGTACATGCTTACACCTCAGATCAGAATTTGCAGGATTCACCTCATAAAGATCTGAGAAGGGCAAGAGCAGCAGCACTCAATATTATTCCAACATCTACCGGAGCAGCCAAAGCAGCATCCCTTGTCGTACCTGAAATGGTAGGTAAAATGACTTCAATGGCGTTGAGGGTCCCTGTCATAAGCGGTTCTATCATAGACCTGACTGTTTTTACGGAAAAAGAATTTACCAGAGATGAAGTGAATGCTAAATTTAAAGAAGAATCAGAAGGAAGATTTAAAGGTATCATCGAATATAGTGAATTGCCATTGGTATCTTCAGACATTATTTCCAATAAACATTCAGCCATCTTTGATTCTAAATTAACCCTGGTCAGGGGTAACATGCTTCGTGTATTTGCCTGGTATGATAACGAAGCCGGATATTCAGCAAGGCTCGCTCAACTTGCTTTGAAAGTATAAATCAACCCATAGGGATGATCATTACAGACAATTTTGCAACACAGATCAATTGATCTTTCTCATTGGTGATCTCTATTGACCATAGATGGATCTTTTTTCCAATTTTAATAGGACGTACGGTACCTTTGACCAATCCTTTACTTATAGGCCTAAGATGATCGGCCGTAACATTCAAACCCACTGCCCCATTTTTCACTCCATCGTCCAGACATAAAAATGAAGCTACACTTCCAAGGGTTTCAGCCAGAACCACAGATGCACCACCATGCAGAATACCCATTGGTTGATGCGTCCTGTGATCCACGGGCATGGTCGCCACTAAACTATCCGCATGAATTTCGCTAAATTCAATCCCTAACTGAGCACAGATGGTATTCTGACACATTTCATTTAAACCCTCCAGTGTTGGTTCAATTTTCCAGATCATGTAATCTACTATTTATTATTTCTAAATTTTTATCTCCTTCTGATGGATCCAACGCTATCCATGAACCCTGATTCTTAAACCAGGTAAACTGTCTTTTAGCATATCTCCTCGTATTTTGTTTGATTTTATCTATCGCTTCTTCCAATGAAATTTTATGTTCCAGATAATCAAAAAGCTCACTGTAGCCTACTGTTTGCAGTGCCTTTAAATGTCTATCCGGCAATAATCCCCTTACCTCTTCTACCAATCCATCTTCGATCATGCTTTCCACTCTTTGATTGATGTTATTATATAATGTCGTTCTTTCAGGATTCAGATAAAAATTCAAAGATTTGAAATCCCTAATTTTTTTTTCACCTTTTAAGAAATCCGAGAATTTGCCCCCGGTAGCAGCAATTACCTTAGCTGCCCTTAATAATCGCCTTGGATTGTCCATATCCACTATCTTGCTGAAGGGAAGATCATGCTCCAATACATATTCACGGAGCCAGGTGATTCCATGTTTTTCATATTGAAGCTCTACCCATACATCCTTCTCAATGTTTATATCAGGAATATCATCAAGCCCTTGCAATAATGCATTAATATATAAGCCTGTCCCTCCTACAGCGATCACAACTTCTTTGTTTTTAAATAATTCTTCCAATACAATTAAAGCCTGCTTTTCAAATTGGGCAGCATTGAAAGATTGTTGAATTGAAACATGATTTATAAAGTGGTGTTGTACAGTGGATAATACTTCCGGATCCGGCTTTGCTACACCAATATTAAGTTCTTTATATATTTGCCGGCTGTCAAAGGAAATAATATCAGTTCCCAGCTTTACAGCAAGCCTGAATGCGAGGTTCGTTTTTCCGCTTGCAGTTGGTCCACCAATTGATATCAATACTTTCAAAAAGAATTATTATTTTTCCGCACAAAATAAGCAATTAAATAAGTTTTCTA
>JAYUWT010000446.1:0-8219 GCA_043753405.1 Saprospiraceae bacterium
GTCTAGCCCAATAAGTCGATATTTCAGTGGTTATATCATTTGTAAGACACAACTTCTTAATATGTTGGTTGACAAATTTAATAAAGTTCTTTATAGACGAGTTTATTGTAATTGGGTCTTTTCCTGGTTTTATAATATCAAATATAAAGCTATCCGGGTGCACATTTTTCTGACTATACTTATCTATGATACCTTTAGTATAATCATTTAGGTAAACAGTTATGGGTTTTAAATTTGTCTTCGATGTCTGTATCGTTTTAGCCCGGTAGAATTCAATTTTGTCGTTTTGTATATCCTTATGTTTGAGATTGGCTATGTCCTTAAAATTAATGCCATTCAGAGCATAGGATAGAAACCAAAAGTCCTTAGCTTTAGCTTGTTCAGGTGTACCAGGCTCTGACTTAAAAAGTCTTTTAACTTCTTCGCTAGTAAGTGCTTTTTTTACTCTTCTAGCAGATGGAGGCTGATATTTGCCTTTACCAAATGGATATAATTCTCTTGGAATATTTCCTGATGTTATTGCTTCATTGTAAATTGTTCTAAAAGTTCTAATGTACATCGATACAGTAGTTGGACTTTTCCCTTTATTAATCATAAAAAGATCGAAGTCGTCAAGCCAATCTTTATTGATATCAATTAAAGACAACTTTGAAAAGGGTAAGACTTTGTTATTATTTTGAAAAATTTCAAGAGATCTTTTAGCATATTGATAGTTATTAGCTGATCCAATCTCCCCACGTTTTAATCTTTTGTCGATAGCCTCCTGATACAAGTATGACAAATTGATTTCATCTCCCTTCCTCATGGAAAGTTTTTTCTCAAATATTTCAAAACTGAAATGTGTCATTTTCTTAGCGATATTCTCTGCTCCAGAAAGAATAGCTTGCAACTCCATCTTGATGGTCTTATCCTCGCTTCGTGGCCGTGTGGCATTCCATGCCTTATCAAATTCAATTTCCGTTAAATTGAATGCTGTAGGATATAGTTTTTGTATCCTTGGATGTTGTGTAAAGACACGTAGTTTGACAGGATAGCTTCCATCGATTTTCTTTCTACGTTTGTCTAAGTATATCGTAATGCTGCAGTTGTTTGTCATTGTCATTTAGTTCTTACCAAAGATAAATCTTTTGCATATAATTTGCATACAATTTGCATACAAAAAATATAAATAAAACTAAATATCCATTAATAACGGGAAGGTCGACAGCCTGAAACATAACACTACCAACATTTAAAACATATAACACAAAATAACAATAAGTATCATGTACTGCCTGGCAGGCAAGAGGTCACCGGTTCGAGCCCGGTATTCTCCACATACTCTCGCAGGGGTTTTGAGACTTTGATCTTGAAACCCTTTTTTTATTTATATACTATTTGCATACCAGGGTTATTAAATTCAATCAATTAGTATCACGATTGATTTTTGTTATTCAAACACAAATTTTTTAATAGTTAGATAATACCATCTTAATAATCAGTTATTGCTTAATGCTTTTTTTTGAGGAAAGTATCGAAAGGCATTTTGGATTTTCTCAACAATAAAAAAATATTTGGAGTTTGGGCTACTTTGGCCGCCTTTGGTGTATACTTTTGCACATATGCCTTTAGGAAGCCTTTTACTGCAGGTGTATATAATGGATACGAACTATTTGGAATTGATTATAAAGTATTATTAATTTTCACTCAGATAGCAGGCTACATGACCTCCAAGTTCATTGGAATTAAAGTTGTGTCTGAATTAAAGCCCAACAAAAGAGCTTTTCTCATTATACTTTTAGTCAGTATTTCTTTCTTTGGTCTGGTATTATTCGGTCTATTACCATACCAGTATGCCTGGGCTGCGTTGTTTATTAACGGGCTCCCATTAGGAATGGTATGGGGTGTAGTTTTTAGCTTTCTGGAAGGAAGACGAGTTACGGAAATGTTGGCACTTGGATTGAGTATCAATATGATCATGACTTCCGGTATCCTGAAGTCAATTTATTTTTTTGTGCAGCAAATTACCGATTTGGACGAATTTTGGATGCCTGCAACCTTAGGTTTGATTTTCTTTCCATTTCTTATATTTTTTGTTTGGATGCTGAAGCACATACCGGGCCCAACGGAAGAAGACAGGTATGCCCGAAAACTAAGAGTACCCATGACGGATTCTGATAAAAAAAATGTTATGAGGCAATACGGGTTAGGTGTGGTGCTTGTGATTTTAATTTATTCCTTTCTAACTTCACTCAGGGATTTCAGAGACAATTTTTTAGTCGACATCTGGAAAGAAATAGATCCATTTTTCGATATTTCAATTTTTGCTAAAGTTGAATCATTGATTGCATTGATAGTTCTATTGGGAATTGGCATGATTTCATTCATAAAAAATAATAAAAAAGCCTATTTTTTAATTAATTACATAATCCTTTTTTCCTTTATATGTATTGGAATGAATTCTTACTTCTACAATACCAATTATCTATCCCCTCAGATTTGGATGATATTCATGGGAGTTTTTCTATTTTATCCTTATTTACTTATTCAGGTAGCTTTTTTCGAAAGAATGATTGCAGTATTCAATATTAAGGGCAATGTGGGTTTCTTTGTGTATATGTGTGATTCGTTCGGTTATCTGGGAAGTGTAACATTTTTACTATACAAAGAATTTTTCTCAAATGAGATTAGCTGGTCAGGGATGTTGCTTACTTTTACATACGTCACTGCTTTAGTAGGTTCAGTTTTAGCCATTGCAATGTTGGTTTATTTTGTAATCAAGTATAAGAAAAACTCAAATTTCAATAGAATCGCTCTCCATATAAGGTCGGAAGCTGTTACATGATATTTAATCCCGTAAGGATTAAATTATTAACCATTATATAATTTTTTAATTCTGTATTCTGCATATCCGGCACTTGAAGACATGCCTTTGCCTCCTATTCCGGTGCATATCTCAATATTGGAGGTAATATCTTTTTCAAAAATGCCATCTTTATGTTGGAGGTACCTGCCGGTCCAACGATTATTAATAGAACCCAAAGGGAAGTCTACTATCTTTTGGGCTTCGTTGATTATCAAATCATCTATCTCGTTAATAGAGGAAAAATTTATTAAGTGCTCACTTTCAACAGGAGCATAATGATGAGAATCACCAATTATAATTGATCCATCTTTATTTTGCTTGAATAATATATGTACACCTTCTGTAATTGATTTAGCGTACCTGTCAGGTGATTGAATATCTACGATAGAATTACATTCTTTAAAAGATTCATATCTCCGGATAGTCAGACCCGTGAGCACATTACTTTTCATTTTAATATTATGAAGTGCTTCTGTCTTCATCATTTGAAGTTTGCAGATTTCCATGCCACTCTTGTAGAAAATATCAGAAAATAAAATATTTACAATGTAGCCATTGCAAACAATAGTTTTTTCAGCATAGTACTTCATTTTATCTGAAGTACTTACACTGACTCCATTTGACCCTTCATCTATTCCAACTACACTATGTCCGGATTTAACCTGGACGTCTGAGGTTTCCACTATGAAATCCAAAAGATTGTGGACAAAAAATAAAGGATCTACGCTCATGTCTGCTTCATAAAACAGGCCACCTTGTGCATAATCTTTATTTATAAAAGGATACTCAATCGATAAGACATCTTTGGTTTTTAATTCGCATTTGATACCTTTCCGCACATGTATCTCTTCCATTTCACCTAACAATAACAATTCCTCTTCATCAGAAGCAACATAAATACTTCCATTCTGAACTAATGAAAGATTGGTTCGGTGCATCAACTTTTTATAAATCTCAAGAGTTCTTAGCCCATAATCAAGCCATTTACCTGATAATCCTGAAGGGACGATCTGTCCAAAATTCTGAACACTGGATCCTGATGCCTTACGATCTTTATCTATTAATAATACTTTCTTTTTCAATTCTGCAGCATGATAAGCATGGAAAATACCTAAAATACCCCCGCCCACTATTATCAGATCATATTTCATAGAACACCTATTTTGTTTATTGAATAGAATTCAGTTTTTTAATAACAGGTATGAGCGCATCAATTCTTGGCAGGAGTCCATCGTTTGCGAAGGGCAGTAATTGTTCAAATGTATGAGTACCATTTATTAAACCATATGCCCGTCGAACACCTGAATTTACTCCGGAAACCAGATCGGATGGAGTATCTCCTATATTAATGACAGAACTGTTTTCCTGAATATTCAACATCCGCATAGCGCTTACAATCATATCTGTCGCAGGACGGCCATAATCGACTTCATCCGAAGTGATGGATACATCAATAATACTGTTAGGCATAATACTCATGTAATCTGTATTTAGTCCTTTCATCCAGCCTAATTTATCTAAGATAATGTTGGTAACTTTTCTGTAAAATCCGGTTGTTAATCCAATTTTTATGCCGTTGTCTTTCAAAAATCCAAACGTTTCAAGGCAACCGGTTGTAGGATAAACATCTACTTCACGATAATGTGTTTCTAATATACCTTTAAATACATTATAAGACCCTTGAACGTTATTCTCGAATTCCGGATGGCTATTGGAAATTTGTTCATCCCATAAGATTTTGAAAACTTCTATCTTTGAATATCCTTGTAAGGCTAATAACTTTTCTTCGGAAGCAATTAAATCTGTTTTAACACAAGCTTGTGAAAGACATGATTCCACTTCTTTATTATCCTGTACGGTGGTGCCTGCCATATCAAAAACAACTAATTTAATTTTATTCATATTTAAGTATTATGCAAGAAGAAATTTTAATTCAAATAAGTAATAAGTTAAAAATTGAAAGGAAAGCCAGAGGCATTACGATTCAAAAATTAGCTGAAAAGGCCAAAGTCAGTAAGGCATTAATTTCACAGATCGAAAACAATCGAACTATTCCATCCCTATTGGTTTTAATCAATATTATCAACAGTCTTGAGATTGATTTAAATAAATTTTTTAAGAATATTTCTTTTGAAAATCCCAATCAACAGGTAATTATTCGCAGAAAGAACGAATATGAAAAATTTGAAAAAGAACATTCACCTGGATTTTCTTATTTTAGAATCCTTTCCAAATCTTTTACCAATTCTTTAATTGATATTGTTTTGCTTGAGTTGGAACAAGGCGCTAGTCGGATTAAAATGGTAAAAACCAATGCTTTCGAATACAAATACCTGATCCAGGGAAGCATTGAATATCATATCAAGGATGATGTATACATACTTGAAGAAGGAGATTCAATTCTTTTCGATGCTACTCTTCCTCATCGACCGGTTAATACAAGCAAGTCAACTGCAAAATTCTTAATAATTTACTTCTTTAACAAGAAAAATAATTTAAGTATTAGTTAACTTATTATATATTATTTAAAAACTAATCATGTGTATATATTATGTTATTGTAAACTTAATCAGACTTAAAGTTATTGCTTTACTTATTTTGGCGCACACCCGGTTAATTCAATATTAAAATTTTGTAACATTTGATTTGTTTACAAAAGTTAACTGACGCTTAACATTTTGTTTTCATTGATACTTTAGTTTTGTTGGTAATAATTCAGAAATAAACAGGATTTAATCAGCAAAACCAAAAGAAGATGAAACGAATTTTTCTACATTCAACATTCAAATTGTTGTCCTTAATATTCATCATATCTATGATGACCGGGATTTCACTGGACATGGAAGCACAAAATACGACTATCACCGGTGTAGTCTCAGATCCGAATGGATTAGTGATCCCGGGTGCAAGCGTATTTATTAAAGGGACACAGTTAGGTACAATTACTGACGGCAACGGAAAGTTCCAGATAAATGTTCAAAATCAGAACGATATAATCGTGATTACCTCCTTGGGGTATAATAGTTTTGAAGAATTAATAGGATCTCAAACAGCTTTGAATGTTCGACTTTCTGAAGATGAAAAGCTGTTGGATGAAATAGTAGTTACCGCTCTGGGTATCAAAAAAGATTCAAAAAGGATCGGTGTAGCAATTCAATCTGTAGATGGTGCATCCCTGGTAAAAGCAAGAGAGCCCAATGCTATAAATGCACTAAGTGGAAGAGTGGCTGGATTAACTATTGGGTCACAACCAGAATTATTAAGACGTCCAAACATATCGCTAAGAGGAAATTCAGATGTTTTGTTTGTTATAGATGGTGTACCGGTCAATTCCGATACCTGGAATGTTAGTCCGGATGATATAGAAAGTTATTCGGTGCTTAAAGGTGCTTCGGCAGCAGCTCTATATGGATTTAGAGGAAAGAATGGAGCTATCCTGATAACTACCAAACGAGGATCTAAAAACAAAAGAGGTTTTCAAATAGATTTCAATTCTTCCACTATGGTCAATAGTGGCTTTTATGCGATACCTAAGGTACAGGACGAATACGGCCCGGGAGATCATGGTAAGTATTCATTTGTCGATGGAAAAGGGGGTGGACTGAATGATGGAGATTATGATGGAGGATGGGGACCTAGATTTGAAGGACAGCCTATCGCTCAATATGATTCTCCGTTAGATCCACAAACTGGAGAAAGGATCCCGACACCATATATCGCGCGTGGTAAAGATAATTTGACCAGATTCCTGGAGCCTGGAATGATCGCTTCTAACAATCTTTCAATTTCGTCTACCGGAGATAAATATAATTTAAGATTTTCGGGTTCACACATTTATCAAAAAGGGATTGTACCAAATACCAAGTTAAACATCACAAATTTTAATATTACTGCAGATTATTCTTTTTCAAAAAAATTGAAGATCGAATCAGGAATTCAATATAACAGGCAGTATACTCCAAATATACCTGATGTAAATTATGGCCCCAATTCGATCATTTATAATATGGTCCTTTGGGCCGGAGCAGATTGGGATGTTGATGATATGCGCAACTATTGGCAGCCGGGAAAAGAAGGAATACAGCAAATTTATGCAGAATACCAACGATACAATAACCCATACTTTATGTCGTATGAATGGTTAAGAGGTCATACCAAGAACGATATTATCGGTCAGGTTGCATTGACCTATCAGTTCAATGATTATTTTGATATAATGGTAAGATCCCAGGTCACTACCTGGAATTTACTCAGAACAGAAAAAATGCCATACAGTGCCGGAGCGTATGGAAGAGATGAGAGACGTGGTGATTACAGAGAAGACAGAAGAAATCTATTTGAGAATAATACGGACGTTTTAGCAAAATTTGACAAAGATCTGTTCAAAAATTTTAATTCGAAAATATGGCTTGGTGGGAATATCAGGAGTTTTTCTTACAATTCAATGTATGGAACAACAAACTACCTGAATGTTCCGGGACTGTATAACTTTGCTAATTCAGCTAATCCGGTGCAGGTCTACAATTTTAACTCGGATATGAGGGTAGTCTCCGGATATTATTCAGCGGACTTTACATATAATAATTTTGTTACTCTTTCCACTACAGGCCGTGTAGATAAACTTTCCACTTTGCCTGACGGTAACAATACTTTCTTCTATCCATCAGTGTCATTATCTACTGCTGTGACCGATTACATAAAAATGCCTCAATTCATCACCTTCTTAAAGCTGAGAGCCTCTTATGCCAATGTAAAAGATGGCCTGACGGCTTCTACGATCGGAACTACCCCCGGCAATTCTAACCCAATAAGTTATGGTGAGCAGTATTATTCGCCGTATGATGGTCCAACTTATCAAAATGCCGCAGTATATAGCACACCAATTGGTTATGATAACCAACCTGCTGCTTATTATACAAATACACTGAACAATCCAAATTTGCAACCAAGTTCCACTTCGCAAACAGAGTTTGGTTTGGATGTAAGGTTCTTAAAAAGCAGAATTGGTATAGATGCCACATATTTTATTTCAAATGAGGGCCCACGTATTTTTAACTTACCAATCTCCACCACGACAGGATACAACTCCGCAATAGTGAATGGTATAAAATCACAAAAAAAAGGATTTGAACTGACACTGAATCTTGTTCCGGTAAAGTCGAAAACCTTCAACTGGAATATTGGAATAAACTACTCTACTTATAAAGAATATCTTACTGAAATATATCCTGGTGTCAATGAACTTAACAACTTTTTCAAAGTCGGAGACAGACTGGATAAATTTTATGGTGTTGCATTTGTGAAAACTCCTGATGGGCAGATAATTAATGATGAGTCAGGCAGACCCATTTATGCTCCGGTGAGACAATTTTTA
>JAYUWT010000447.1:0-3187 GCA_043753405.1 Saprospiraceae bacterium
AGGGAAGCCATTTTTTCTTTTTGGATTAGTTTGGATTGGGTCTCTTTCAATTCTTGCAGTGATTGTTTGAGCTCATTTGTACGGACTACTACTTTTTCCTCTAATACTTTGTTTTGCAGATGTAAGCTTCTGGAGCGATATTGAATAAATGCATATACAATCAAAATAAAAGTAAGACCTACGAGTGTGCGGAACCACCAAGTTTCCCAAAATGGTATGGCAATATGAATCTGAATAATTTTTTCTATACTGTTGAATTCCGCATTCACATTAGAGGCTTGCAAAACTAATTTGTATGAGCCAGGAGATAAATCTTCATATCGTATCGAATAATAGGCCGGCCCATATTGCCACAGAGTATCCCTACTTTCACCAGTAAGCTTATATCTTATCTGGCTTTTGCCTTTTGAATAATAATCAATAATGCCCGTTTCCATATGGATGGTATTTTGATCATGCGGCAGGGATAATTCCTCAACTTGATTTATTCCAATGGAGGAATGATAAGGGATGGAATTAACTGAAAGCGAACGTAAATAAACACGGGATGTGACAGCTGAGGTATATTTATTGGGAAAAATGCGATCGAGACCTCCAACGGATTTCCCTGCATTGGTGTTCCCAATATTAATATTACCTTGATTGTCTTTTATTATCGGCCCAAACCATTCTAGTTTTTGTTTTTGATGTCCATCTGATTCGGAAAGTGGAGTAATATACCCGGTGGTTGTATTGAGCCTGCTTATTTGATCCAAGTCATTGGTAAACCACAAATTATTTGCATCATCCATCACCATGGCATGGGCGGCGCTGTTGAATCCATTATCTTGTGAGTAGTTTCTGATTTTTTTGAAATCTTTATCTAAATGCAATAATTCGTATTTGAGACTGACCCAATATGTATTATCCTTTTTGTGGTAATACATTGAAATCCATTCCATGCTGTCCATAGGATGAGGTAATTTAGACCACACACCGTTTGATTTTTTAAAACTAAAATTGGTTACTCCGAGAGGACCTCTCAAAAATATATATTCTTCATTCACCAAAACCATTCTGCTCGCCGCTGCTTGGAAAGGAATTACGAGATCAGCATAGAGGCTATTGGGTCGGATTTCAAAAACACCATGCTTTTCATCATAGGTTATTAAGCCATTTTGATAAGGCAAGAACCAAGGGGAGGCAATCGATTTATTCTTTATTTCTTCTTTTCCGTCTCTGAAAATGATGGGTCGGCACTGGTGAGTCTGCAAATCCATTTCATACAGGTCCATCGATAACCATTGAAGGATATTGGCTGCTGATCTAATCCAGGCTTTTTGTAGAGTCGTATCCACCTGAACCGGTACAATAAAATTTCCACTAATCCCCGGTAGATCATTTTTCCTCAATACCTTGAATTTTTCTGTTTTCATATCAAAGATATTCAGTCCATCTTCCGTGCCTATCCACAATTCATTGGCAGAAGGAATAATTGAATGAATCGAGGCATTGCTTAATGATGCTGGATTTTTTGGATTTGCAGTATATCTTATTACTGAGGGCTTGACTGGTAGGATTTCATAGATTCCAAAATTCCACCAGTTGGAAGTCCATACGATTCCCTCCTGATCACAATATAATTGCAAGTTGGAGTTTCCAGGTTTTTGTTGTAAACCTTGATCTGTAAACAATGGTCTTGCCAGAGCAGTTGAGGGGTCATAAATTAAGATGCCGTGTGATTTGGAAGCCATCCAAATCCTGTTATAGGGATCAAGATCAATACCCACAAATCTTTCATAGTCGTTGAAAGGGCCTCCTGCATCAAACGCTTTTACAGGAACAAACTGATAATTATTCAATGAAAATTCAATCAGTCCTTCACTGCTATTTATCCAGATTGAATTTCGTTTATGATCTAAACACATTGCTTCAGCAGAATGATTATGTTTTTTCTGATGGGAATAACATGGCCAAACAAATTTTTTCCTTTTGCGGTGATCCAGGTAAATTTGAAATAATGCCGTTTGGTTTGGTTGTGCTTCATCAGGCCCTAAGATCCAAAAACTATTAGTAGCCGTATCCAGGATAGTTGAGTTCATTTTGATCCCCCTGGTAGATATTTTATCTTCAGTGGAAAGCGATAAAATTATTTTTTTCTCCAATGAGTGGATATCATAAGTAGTGATCGTCAATTCGGATTCAATGCAATACACTTGAGTCTGTGTTGCCCAGAAAGGGACAATAGATTGGTTGGTATTGGCCGAATTGATTTCACTAAAAAAATTGCTGAAAATATCTGCTTTTATATCGTATCTCGATAATCCCTTTACCGTCCCCATCCAAATGTTGTGCAGGCTGTCTTCTACTAATGAAAATATGGCGTCTGAATACAATGCCCTCTGGTTATGAATATCCGGAAGATATTTTTTAAAAGTTGCTCCATCGAATTTGCAGAATCCTCCATAGAGACTCCCAATCCATAAAAAGCCTTTGACATCTTTAATCATTACATTCAATCCATTAGAAGATAATCCATCTTCCATAGTCCAGTGTATAGCTTGATATTGATGAGGTATGCTATTATTAGTGCCTTTTTGAGCATAGGAAAAAATACTGATCAGGCACAGGAGTTGAATAATGTAAAAAATACTATATATTTTAGATCGTTTCATTTATTAAAACTTGCTAGAGATCTCTGGCTTGGTATTATGGTAAACATGAATGGTTTTTCTGATCCGCATTCAGTCGAAGGTACTATTTACTTTTTATTTTTACACTAGTGATCAAGAAATGTTCATCAGTGCAAAAGCAGTTTCGGAATCGGTTATTATCTCACGAAATATTCCTTTATAATTAGTTCAACCAGTTGGTAATTGAATAATGAATTTACTTCCTTCGCCTTCTCCGTCCGAACTGGCACGGGTGGGCTTACTTTCCAACTTTATTTCACCTCCGTGCGCTTTTATAATATCATATGCCAGTGATAAACCTAATCCTGTACCTTGTCCTGTAGGTTTTGTGGTGAAGAAGGGTTGGAAGATCTTGTCTTTGATGTTGGCGGGGATACCGGGGCCGTTGTCAGAGATGATGATCTCGCAAAGACGCGAAGACGCAACGAATTTAGAGGAGACTGTCACTAATGGCTTATAAATAGAACTTTCCTCCCCTTTAGGGGTTGGGGGTAAGACCGTATAGTCTTTGGAAT
>JAYUWT010000448.1:0-3186 GCA_043753405.1 Saprospiraceae bacterium
AGTCTGTAACCTTTTCTTCTTTTCTTTTTAAAGATGATAACTTTATCGCCTTTCACTTCAGGAGTGATCACGGTTGCAGATACTGCAATACCACCTAAATTCGGAGTCCCGACAGTTACATTGTCACCATCGCTTGTTAAAAGCACCTGGTCGAATGTTAACTTGTCGCCTTCCTTTGCATCTAACCGGTGGACGAAGATCTTTTGACCTCCCTCGACTTTGAACTGTTGACCGGCTATCGAAACAATAGCAAACATAGTATATTATTTTATTTTGTTTAAAAGTGGGGCAAAGGTAAGTAATCCTTTTCAGATGTGCAAGAGCTTTCTGAGAAAATTAGAAAATACCTGGATGATTCCCTATACCCTGCAATCAATTGTACTTCTAAATAAATCCTGGAATAATAATTAACAATTAACAACTCATCAGCCCCAACCAAAGCAACCTTTTTAATAACCAAGCTTAATTTTTTCCCTGCACCAAAATTATAATTTATAATTTATAATTTATAATTCTAATACAGCCATACCTCAGTAGCCCCAAATCCATAACTCGGATGGTATTCATTTTTAAATGTATTGACTCCTGGATGTAAAACCAACTTTGTAGCGATCTCATTTTTCAGTTTTCCATTTCCTAAACCATGGACTATATAAACCTGCTGAACTCCCAGCCGGATAGCTTTATCTATGTAATCTCCAAAGATTTTTAATTGGAAAGGAAGGAGTTCCCCTTTTTTCAGTCGGGATGGATCGGGGTGTATATTTTCAATGTGAAGGTCCAGAACAGTATCAAAACTTGCCCGCTCCTTCAATTTTTTGGATGGATCTTTCATCTTTATTCCCGGTGAAAACTTTTGTTCAGCTTTAGTATAACCGGCCAAAGTTTCTGTATCAGCTGATGTCGCATTTTTCAATTTTGTTTGTAAATAATACATACTTCCGGTGGAATTAATGATAGCAATAGAACCGTGTTTTTTAAAAAATGCTGCAGGTTTGATAGATATATCGCATTGATATACACGTTTTACATCGCTTTCTAAATACCAATCTATTTCAAATGTAGGCGACTTTTCAAGGTTATCAAACGAAATATGATGGATAAGATCGATTCCCCCGGCCTCTAACTTACCTTTTATTTGAAATGGCTCTGAGATGCTGGTATAGTAATTTAAATCGAAAAATACTTTAATGTTGGAATGATTGTAAACAAATACCGGCAATGTACTTTCCGGATTCAACTGTCCCATTTTATATTGAACGATGAGATACAAACCTTCTTTCAGATCTTCTTTGTGAAATGTAGATGAAAAAGTGGTTGGCTGAAAAGTCTGTTTTTCTTCTCTTGGCCTGTTGTCTTCCAGAACAGGAGCAATATCATCGGCGAAGGCAGGGATCTCTTCTTTATCCACTTCCATTCTGATATAGACAAGTTCGTCTCCGACCAACTTGGTTACTTTTGCCGTTTCACCTGTGGGTAAATAAATTACTTTATCCCCTTTGTTGTATCTCATGTTTTATAAATTGAATTTAGGGAGTAAAGTTTAAGAATAATGGACAATTGACTATGGACAATGGACAATGAGGAGAAGATGAAACATTCTATTCAAAATTAAAATGCCTTTTTGAATTCATATTACCTATTACCCATTACTTATTTTGAATAGTCCTTAACTGATCAATTCTTATCCATTTTTCTATTTTTTATTTAGTTTAATATATTGATATCTTGTTAAAAATCTTTGCGAAACTTTGCTTTCTTAGCGATATAGCGATTTTCTGTCTTTCATTTTTCACCTTTCATCTTTCATCTATATTAATCTTACCTTTGTGCAAATTTTGATATTATCATGACGACTTACACAGTCAAGGAAATATACTATACAATACAAGGTGAAGGCAGGCATGCAGGCCGTGCTATGGTTTTTTGCAGATTTGCAGGATGTAACCTTTGGAACGGAAGGGAGCAGGACAGGCTGCAAGCAGTATGCAAGTTTTGCGATACGGATTTTGTGGGGACAGATGGCATCAATGGAGGAAAGTATGATGCAGTGGAGTTGACAAATAGAATAATATCACTTTGGCCGGAACATTCAACACAGCAGCTTGCTGTAGTATGTACCGGAGGAGAACCTCTATTGCAGATGGATCAGGAGTTAGTAGATAGGATGCACGAAAAAAATATGTTTATCGCTATCGAATCAAACGGGACACTTCCTGCTCCACAGGGCATCGATTGGATATGTGTCAGCCCCAAGGGTGATGCAACACTCCGGCAGGTCTCCGGCGATGAATTAAAACAGGTCTATCCACAATTGGAAAATAAACCTTCGGATTTTGAAAATCTTGATTTTAATCATTTCTATATTCAACCACTTGAGGATCCGAATTGGCAGATTAATACTTCAAAATCTGTTGAGTTTGTTAAAAATAATCCAAAATGGATGTTAAGTACTCAAACCCATAAATTTTTAAATATTCCATAGACCATTAATAATATTTTATGAAGCGGCATCTGCATTTTAGAACAATCTTAGAAATCTGAAATGTTAATGCTGAAAAATTCTATACTTATCAGGCTGAATACTATTGGTTTATAATAATATTTTGATTAAATTTACATCTTTATTAAGTGGGCCCTTATTTATTGCTGTTTTTTAGGGATACAACAGTAATAAATGGAGCCCTTTTTTTTGTTTTATAGTAACCAGTTTCTAAAAACATCTTTAATTTGCATAGTTTAAATTTTTACTATGCAAGAAGATTTTTCAAGTTTTCAATCTGCTATCCGTCAAGGACTACCTGATCAATTACCCCCTCCTTATGTATTAGACAATAAGGTCTCTCACGCTCCGGTAAGAAATCTTGATGGGGTGCTCACAGCTGATGAAAGAATACTCGCGATCTCCAATGCATTGAGATATTTTAAACCTACATTTCATAGCACACTTGCTCCCGAATTTGCCAGAGAATTAGATACTTACGGTAGGATCTATATGTATAGGTTTCGCCCACAGTATAGAATGTATGCCAGGCCCATTGGATCTTATCCTGCAAGGTGTCATCAGGCAGCAGCGATTATGTTGATGATACAAAACAATCTGGACTATACTATTGCAAAACATCCGCACGAACTGATCACTTATGGGGGTAATGGAGCGGTATTTCAAAACTGGGCGCAATATCT
>JAYUWT010000449.1:0-3182 GCA_043753405.1 Saprospiraceae bacterium
ATTAATAACAGGCTGATCCTCGACAAAGGAAAAATGAGGATAGCCTGAATCTATTACTTACACAATTCGATACATATATCATCCAAAAATTGGAGTGAAACCATTAATCATGGCCTAATTTAGGGTCTTCATAAATTAACATAATGTCGCACAGATCAATGGTAGCCTTTTTCATGGTTTTCCTCGCAATTTCAATTCAGGCGAGTGCACAGGAAAAAGAAGAAATAAAAGAACCGCACAAAACAGCGAACACCGAAAACGAAGAATTCAAACCACATTCCACTATTGGTTTGGTTATAAGCCATGCCCATGTTTTTGCCGGAAAAGATGAAACTGGGAAGAAGAAAGTCCTTGCGATGGCTTCATGGGGTATTGATTATAATTATCACCTTAGCTCTAAATGGGCAGTGGGATTGCATACCGACATCATTATTGAATCTTTCAAAGTTGAAGAGTATGGAGGAGAAACCATTGAAAGAAGCTATCCCATTGCTCCAGCCCTCATGGGCATATACAAGCCAAATCATCATTGGAGCCTGATGGCTGGTGCAGGCGGAGAGTTTGCCAAAGAAAAAAATTTTTTCCTAACACGATTGGGAGTAGAATACGGGGCAGAGATCAGAAAGGGTTGGGAAGTGTTTGGATCGCTGGCTTATGATATCAAGTGGAATGCTTACGACACCTGGGTATTGGGAATGGGAATTTCAAAGGCTTTTGGAGGTCATCAAAAACAAGAATAACAGGTTATGAAAACTGGCTCTTTTAAGACAGTAATTCTTCTGCTACTGCCTGCTTTGATACACATGCAGTCTTTCAGCCAGAAATTGAAAGATACTGTTATCATGAAAGACGGCACTATACTATCAGGAGAACTGAAAAGTCTTAAATCCGGGAAAATAGAATTTGATATAGACAACATCACCATCGTAAAAATAAAATTTGACAAGATCCAGCTCATCAAAGGACTCTCGCATACCTACAGAATAGAGACAAGCGACAGGAAAATATACTACGGTAACATAAGACGGGGTGATCAGCCTGAAACAATTAAAATAGTAATGGGGGACAGTTCAACCGTCATTCCTTTGAATCATATAGCATTCATGACTTCATTTAGCAATAAGACTTACAGGTCATTTTCCGGATATGTTTCTTCCGGTTTCAACTATGCACGTTCCAGCAATTCGGGGCGCTTCAACTTTGATGGACTAGTCAGGATGCAGTCAAAAAGGACACATTCCGAACTTTCAGGAAGCTTGTTCGTGTCACAGACAGATACCAATTGGGTAAGGGACCGGGAAAGTCTGGCTTTTAGTGCATTCTATGTTTTGAATCCCTGGATTTCAATTGGAGGCAACCTGAAGTATCAGAGAAACTATGAACTGGGACTGGCCCGAAGGTATCAGGAAGGTCTGGGCTTAATGGTGAACCTGCTTAAACACAACAACTTCCAGATGACAGCGCTCACTGGTCTCGTCGTTAACCAGGAAAAAAGTACGGAAGGAGTTGAATTTCCCACACAGGTGGAAATACCATTGAATTATCACATGGAATTTTTCAAATTCAGTGACCCCAATATTTCGATCTCTATAAACCAAACTGCCTATTTCAGTATTACCGATATGGGCCGTGTTCGCTGGGATGGTGACAGCCGGCTCTCATGGGAGATCATTGATGACCTTGCGCTGAGTTTGCAGTTCTATCACAACTTCGATAACAGGCCACCTTCCGGAAGCAGCCTTAACTGGGACTATGGTACTGTGATTGGACTAAAATATGAATTCTAGACAAGCATTTATTAACGAAAACAACTAATGAAAAATTCTTCCGTCAGAATTTTATTGTCTTTTGTATTCTTCCTTCTGTTAAAAACAGAAGTCAACGCACAGCACAGCGACATGGTAGACTCCAGTCAGACACAGGTTTTTGCAGATTCGGGAAAAATTTATTTCATTCCCGATGTCAGCAGAAAAAGAAATATGGGCTGGACAAAAGGAGGCAACAAATTAATCACCTGGCAACTTGGATTCGTTCCCATCCTTGACTATAATCTCAATATCCAGAACGATCAAAGCGAGAAGCAGGTAGGCAACCAGGAAAGCAGGTTCGATATTCGCAGTGCACGGCTTAGCGTAAGAGGAAATCTAAATTTTAAGAAGAATCCATGGTCTTATATGATCTCTATGGAATATAAGGGCCTCGATCGAACAGAAGATGATGATCCATTTGGATTCACAGACATAAAATTCACCATCCCAATTGGCAAAAAAGCGGATCTGACATTGGGAAAGATCAAAGAAACATTTATCTATGAAATGGTGGGCGATGCAGCTAATCTGCCACACCAGGAAAGGCTGCTGAATCCATTTATCAGAAGCAGAAATGCCGGCATTGTTTACAAACACTATTTCGTTGATAACCGGATAACTGCGACCGCAGGTTGGTTCAACGATTTTATAAATGGAAAAGGGAATAACACATTCACTGCCAGGGTGACTGGCCTTAATAAATGGGTAAACAATGGAAAATTATTTATTCATTCGGGTATAGGTTTCCGCTATGTACAGGCTAAAGAGGGTACAGTGAGACTGAAAGGCAAGAACCAGTCAAACATCAGTACCAACTATGTGGACACAAAAGATTTTGCGGCCAATCACCAGATGAACCTGGGATTTGAACAATTATGGAGTCTGGAGAATTTTTCCGTGCTCTTTGAATATACTCACAACTGGACAAAAACACCCACAGGTCAGGAGCAGTTCAAAGGATACTATGTAACCGGCAGTTATATCATCAGTGGAGAACAAAGACCATATGATATGAAAGCTGCTTATGCACGCAGGGTAAAACCCGATGGTAAGGCGGGTGCTTTTGAAATTGTTTCAAGATTTGGCAGGGTCAACCTGAATTCCAGGAATGTTAGTGGTGGCATCAATACCATTTACTCTTTCGGCCTGAACTGGTGGGCTACGCAACATTGGAAATCAGGCTTGTTCTATACCATCAGCAACCTGGACAAAAATGATTACATCGGTGTCACTAACACATTCCAGTGGAGGGTACAATGGGTGTTCTAACTTAGACGAGAGGCAAAAGACGCGAGGCGATAGTTGATGTAATTCTCGCCTCTCACCTATCGCCTCATACGCTCCTGTTACTTAGGAAAAAGGAAAACCACCGCT
>JAYUWT010000450.1:0-3181 GCA_043753405.1 Saprospiraceae bacterium
TGGAACTGGAAGGTTATTCAAAATTCAATCCCGCATAACATCTGCATCCTCCTAAACTCGGTGCATCTGTATCGCGGGACTTCGCTTCGCTGCGCATTCAACATTCAACAATATCAAATCATTAATTACTCAAAATCAATCCTCTATTTCGGAAGGTAGAAAAGTATATAGCTGGCTGGTCATTCAACATTCAACACTCAAAATTCAATCCCGCATAACATCTGCATCCTCCTAAACTCGGTGCATCTGTAGCGCGGGACTTCGCTTCGCTGCTCATTCAACATTCAACACTCAACATTTTCAAATTACCGATTACCGATTACCGATTACAGATTACTCATCCCTCCTCGCGTTCAACTTACTATGTCCATAACCGTACAAGAAGTAAACTATGAGTCCTATGGCAAGCCAGACAAGGAAACGTAACCAGTTGGTGTGGCTTTCCTGAGCCATCAGGTAAAAGCAGCTTATCAAGCCTAAAATAGGAATGAGGGAGAATTTATTTTTTATGGTATAAACACCTAAGATCACAGCAACCACCCAGAATATGATCATTGGAAATGTTTCCCATGCAAAAATATCTGCAAAGTATGCTGGGTAATAATACAGGATCAATCCTAATGCTACTGCAAACATTGCCGGGTATATAAATTGAGCATTGATATAGGGTACCTTGAATTTGCTTTCTGGTTTATCTTTTTGTTGCTGCAAAACCAGAATACCTCCACATACCAGTACAAATGCAAATAAAGTGCCGATGCTTGTCAGTGCAAGAACTACTTCAAGATTTAAAAACAAAGCAGGTACAGCAACTACAAATCCTGTGAGGATGGTAGAGAATGAAGGGGTTCCATATTTAGGGTGAATCTTTGAAAATACTTTAGGCAATAAGCCATCGCGGCTCATACTCATCCAGATCCTCGGTTGACCCAATTGAAATACCAATAATACCCCGGCGGTTGCTATGATGGCACTTCCTGCCACTATTGCTGATACAAATTTAAGATCGACCGCATCGAAGACCATTGCCAACGGATCACCCACATTAAGTTTTGTATAATGGACCATTCCCGTGAGGACCAGCGATAGAAGCACATAAAGGACAGTGCAAATGATCAGGGAATATATCATGCCTCTCGGCAGATCCCTTTGAGGGTCTTTGCACTCTTCAGCTGTGGTGCTGATAGCATCAAAACCTATGTAGGCAAAGAATACTGCCGAGACGCCTTTCATGATCCCTCCAAATCCGGTTGGAGTAAAAGGTGACCAATTGTCAGTATTTATATAAAATGCTCCCAGGATGATGACTAATAATATAATAGCAAGTTTGATCAGGACCATTACATTGCTGGCTTTACGCGACTCCTTTATCCCTCTGTAAACTATATATGTAATTAAGACTACGATCAACATTGCAGGAAGATCAACTATAAGATTTAATCCCAGAATTTTAGGGGCATTGAGCCAGGCATGATACCTGGACAGATCCAATGTATCCATTCCTGTCATACTAATTCCGGATGCCACAGCTTCAGCTACTTTATTAAATCCTGCATGAGCAGTGGAATAATCCATTGTCAACCAATCAGGGATGTGCAGCCCGGCCTTGTTCGTAAGATTAGTAAAATAATCGCTCCAGGAAATAGCTACCGCTATGTTTCCGATAGCATATTCCATCAAAAGGTCCCAGCCTATGATCCAGGCAAATAATTCTCCAAATGCTACATAAGAATATGTATACGCACTTCCTGAGACCGGCACTGTAGAAGCAAATTCTGCATAACACAACGCTGCAAATCCGCAGGCGATCGCGGTAAAGATATAAAGGAACATCACCCCGGGACCACCGTCATAAGATGCTTTTCCGATACTGCTGAAGATTCCCGCACCTATTACTGCTGCAACACCAAAAGCTGTCAGATCCTTGACACCCAACACTCTTTTGAGGGAAGATCCATGAGCATCACTCAGTCCTAATTCTGCATCTCTAAGGATGGTGCTGATGGATTTTTTTCGGAATAGTGATGCCATAATGTATTGTTTAGTTTTGCTCTGATATTATCTGTAAATAATGTTCGTAAATGTAAATAAAATATTAATTGTTGCGCCTCTACCTATCTTAAAACTTAAAAAAATCTAACCTTCTTAGAATCTTTGAAATAAGCATATTGGAAGAAATTATTATTTCAATTTAAATTCCAAAAAAAATATCCAAAAAAAATATCAAATCTGATAAAAGTTTATAACTTTGTATTTCAAAGTACTTTATATGGAAGGTAACAAATATCTGGAAGATATTTCAGAAATAAAAAATATCATGAACCGCTCATCCCGGTTTATATCCCTCAGTGGATTATCAGGCATTCTAGCTGGTGGGTTTGCATTGATCGGTGCTTATCTTGCTTACATCATAGTTTATAAAAATACCGGGACGGACATGGCCGGAGAACTGATCATCCTGACACCGGAACAGACTTATCAGTTGATCGCTGTTGCCTTCAGTGTGATGGCACTTGCATTGGCAGGAGGTATTTTTTTGAGTATACAGAAGGCCCAAAAGAATGGTGAGAAAGTATGGGATGCATCTTCCAGAAGGTTGATCATTAATTTTATGATCCCATTGGTGACAGGAGGAATCTTCTGCCTGATGCTACTTGAAAGAAGAATGGTCATGCTTGTCGGCCCGCTTACTTTGATATTTTATGGTTTGGCTTGTATCAATGCGAGTAAGCATACGATCGGGGGAGTAAGATATCTTGGATTAACCATGATCTGTATAGGATTACTGGCAACCTATTTTATAGGATACGGGCTTTTATTCTGGGCAATTGGTTTTGGATTGTGCCATATTATTTACGGGTCTGTTATGTTTTTCAAGTACGAAAAATAAGTTTAATTTCGACCGGATAATGAAAAACATAATACAGAATATCAATAAGGCTTTTGACCACCGGATTCGGCTGGGCATTATGTCTGTATTAATGGTCAATGAATCGGCTGACTTTAACATGCTAAAGGAAATATTGGGGGTCACAGATGGTAATCTTGCGAGCCATATCAAGGCGCTTGAAGGTGAAACATACATAAGTGTTCAAAAACAATTCATTGGCAAAAAGCCCAATACAAAATATCTTGCCACGAAGTCAGGGCGAAAGGCATTTAAGGATCACATCGATGCATT
>JAYUWT010000451.1:0-3179 GCA_043753405.1 Saprospiraceae bacterium
TCCCTTCAAAAATCAATCAAAGCAAGATATCTTCTGCTTTGCATTGTCACGATCGCGGTTGCTTTTACAAACGACCTTGCAGCTAAAAAAATCATGGAATGCAGTCACAGCCACAATTGCAGTCATCATGACCAATCAACGAATTCAATGAAAAGATACGATAGTAAAGTTGTGTTAAACTTTTCTAAAATTATTAAAAGTGATGATCTGAAGTCTATAGTTGATAATATTCCGCAACATGGGAGGGAATACAGATTAAGAACTATAGTCCTGGATGCTGGCCATGGTGGCAAAGATGCAGGATGCAGTGGTAAAGATTCCAAAGAGAAAAATCTAACTTTGGAATATGTCCTTTCGCTGGGGGCAATGATCAGTGAGAAATATCCTGATATCCATGTCGTATACACCAGAAAATCAGATGAATTCGTGGAATTGTATGAGCGTGCCAATATAGCTAACAAAAACAAAGCAGACCTTTTCATCAGTATTCATTGCAACTGGAATCCTAATTCGACTCCATACGGCACAGAAACGTATGTATTGGGACTCCACAGGGCGAAAGACAATCTGGAAGTAGCAAAAAGGGAGAACTCATCCATCTTCCTGGAGAATAACTATGAAAAGAACTATGATGGCTTTGACCCAAATTCACCCGAAGGAAATATCTTACTATCTATGTGCCAGAATGCTCATTTATCACAAAGTATCTCTTTAGCTGAGAAAATTGAAAAAGAATTTGCAGTGAAGTCCCAACGGAAATCAAGAGGCGTGAGACAGGCAGGATTTTTAGTGCTGAGGGCTACCTCAATGCCGGCTATCCTGGTGGAAACCGGTTTTCTTAGCAATGGACCTGAAGAAGATTACATGACAGGAACAAAAGGTAAAAAGCAGATCGTTCAGAATATTTTCTCAGGTTTTGAAAAGTACAAAGCTGCCGTTGAATTTTCTGCTGATGATCCGTTAGCAGTAATCAACACAAACAAAACTGCTCCTGAGATGGAAACAGACAAAGAGATCGAACAACAGGTCGCTATTGCACAAACTAATCCTGCTAAAGCTTTAGAGAAAAAGCAATTAAGTATAGTTAAAGAAAATAATCCTGTGGAGAAATCACCGGAATTTAAAAATGTGCAGTTGTCAGGCAATAGCAAGATTAAAAAATCAGATCCCGAGATGCAAAAATCGCAAAATACATCCGAGCACAATGATGGCCTGGTAGAGATATGTGTCCAATTGCAGGTTTCAAAAAATGTACTTGATATGACTGAACCCAGATGGTCACCATTTAAAAATATTATTGCAAGAAGTGAAAGTGATTTATTGAAATATCAGGTAGTATGCAACTCCATGGCTGAAGCTGCTAAGGTCAAATCTCACGCAAGACAGGTTGGATTCCCTGATGCGTTTATATGTGCATATAAGAGTGGCAATAGAATAAGTTTGGATGATCTGAATGCCGAAGGCAAGATAGGTAGCAGGTAAGTTATAATTATAAATTATAAATTATAAATGAGAAGACACCCCGGCCTTTGGCCACCCCTCTACTAGCTAGGGTTTATACATAAGTACAAAGATGCTCTTCAAGAATATGCATATTAGGTTGTTTTATAAATTTATAATTAAAAAAAATACCGCTCTTTCAGAGCTCCGTTCATTCTTCTAAATCACCCGGAGCGCTGCACCGGGCTCTGTAATTTATGCCTTTCAGGCAATTCGAAGAATTTTAGTTTATCATTACTTATAAACAATTCTTCAAAGTTTATGACAAATTATAATCTACATGCAACGGCCTGAAAGGCCACAATTGCAAAGCCCAATGCGAAGCGTTGGGTAAGAATGTCGTATATACGAGCGCTGAAAGTGCGGCATACTAAGATGTGTATAAACCTAGCTCTACTAGAGGGGAATTCGCAACTTTACTTTTTCCTTAGAAGTTACTTGCTTATAAATCAAACAATGGGATATTTAAACCTTTAAAAGAAAGAAAACTTAGAAATTCCCCTCTGGTAGAGGGGTACACGAAGCGGGGGGTGTCTCCTTATGCCGCAAATCTCGGTGCGTCATCTAAATTCAATTTTGCTTTTAACAGATTGGTTATGAAATAATTACAACCTCACTTTTCAATGAACTTGATGTCTTTGCCTTTAAGAAATATTTGGGTATAAACCACAGCTCAGTTAGCGGGGAGTGTTTCCTCACAATTCATATCATACAATTTTTCATTTCCCGGCTATCGTCATGCTTTGCAGATAAAGTGACGATTCATTGCTTTCATCCAACACAAATAAAATAATTTTCTTTGGTGTTTTAGAAGAGTTTTGAAATGAAGTGATCTTTTTATTACAATAGTAGATCTTTGTAATATTTCCTGAATTACTGAAAGCGAAAGTGTTTTTGTTGATAGCGGCATCTCCCGGAATATATTTAAGTTTTTTGATGACGGGAGTTTTGCTTGTCGCTTTTTTAGACTTAACGATAATATTCAATTCATTTTTTGAATTTGGTTTATTGAGTTGGATGATATGAAAGTCTTTAAGACTATCAAGAGTACTTTTACCTAGAAATGGATCTGCTGCCAGTTTATTGAATTCTGCCGTGTCAATAAGTGCAAAACCAACATTGACCTCTCCACCTGCTTCAAAATTCATCTGTGGAATTATTACGCTTTCTACCGTCCAGTTGTCCGAAAGCTGTGGGACATTGATAGGGCAATAAGCTGAATTGGATTCAAGTTTTATCCACTTGCCTTTCTGTTCTTCAAGCTGGACCAATTCAACAGTCTGATTAAAATACTTATTGGATTCTTCCTGCGATTTCAAATTATTCGCATTAAAAGAAAAAGTGGTTTTCTCAAAGGGCTTGAAATCATATTTTTCCTGTACAGTATTGGTGGATGTGCCACCTGTTGACGTTTTACCCGATCCTGATTTATCCTTGGTGGTGCTTTTTTTACCACTGTTTTTTATTTCTTTCTCAGCATCGTTGAGTGTTTTATCAATTCCTCGATTGATCCCTGATTCAACTTTCCTTTCTACCTTTTTAGCAGTCTTTTCACCTAATTTGATAATATCCTGTGCAATTAAGGCATTGACAGACATTATCAGGCAGGTTATTATTGTTAATATTTTCATTTTTTTCATTTTAATAAATTTTTCTATAATAGTAAATTGAGTGCTTCA
>JAYUWT010000452.1:0-3174 GCA_043753405.1 Saprospiraceae bacterium
GTCAGGGTTATTGGCAAAAATAATAAGGAACGCATCGTACCAATTGGAGAAACAGCTATCCAACAGATCAATCTTTATCTTGAAGGAGAACGCAGGCAAATCATACCCAAATTGGGATATGAAAATCACATTTTCCTAAACCGAAGAGGTGCGGGCCTTACACGAAATATGATCTTTATGCTCGTCAAAGATTATGCAAAACAAGCCGGTATTGAAAAGAGCATTAGTCCCCATACTTTCCGCCATTCCTTTGCAACTCACCTGGTGGAAGGGGGTGCAGACCTTAAAGCTGTTCAGGACATGCTTGGCCATGAAAGTATCACAACTACCGAGATCTATACACATCTGGATATGGGATATCTGAGGGAGACGTTACATAAGTATCATCCGTTGTACAGACACTAGATACTAGATTCTAGACACTAGACTCTAGACACTAGACACTAGACACTAGAAAAGTTAGAAATTAGAATGAACTTCTAAGGATAATTATGGTCTTTGTTAACTTTGATGCTTCTTTGCGAAACTTTCCGATACAGTAGTGATATGCTAGATGATAGAAGAAGTCAGAGGTTAGAGGTCCGTCGTCAGAGGTCAGACGAGGCTATAACGGACTCAAGTTGGTTTGATTTCCCCCTCATCGATAGGGTGAACGACGAAGAAAAGGTGCAAAAAGTCACCTTTTCAAGGAAGTGAAACGCAACGAAGTCCTGAACTATGAAGGACAAAGTGGAGTCAGAACATCTGGGAGGTACGAGTAGATGCTTCCGTGGTAGGGAGAGGCATTTGATTTAAGACATCGAATTACAGATGTCAGAATATATTCAATTGCTTAATTCATTATACGCTCAATAATTATGATTAATTTAGCGAGATAATATTGAAAAAATGGTCAGAATAATTACAATGCTCCTACTATTAATTTCATTTGAAAAGTCATTTGCTCAGGAGGCAGAAAAGACCTTTTACATTGGACATAGCCTGATCAATCTCAATGTACCTGCTATGACACATTCGCTATCGTTGGATGAGGGAATAACAAATGATGATTATAAATATCAAATCGGAAATGGTGCCAATCTATGGTATCAATGGGATACCACCTTAGGTAACGAACAGGGCACGCCTTACCAGGACGCACTTCCGACAGGTACTTATGATAATCTGATCATAACAGAGGCCGTTCCACTTAAAGGACATATCGAATGGTCATACACTTACATTTATGCAAATAATTTTTTTGAATTTGCTTATGATTACAATGCTGATACGAAGATGTATATCTATGAAACATGGCATTGTATCAATAGCGGCAAGCCTGAAGGATGTGCTTTTGATCCAGACGAACATCTCGACTGGAGGCAACGACTGGATGATGACCTGGATCTCTGGGAAGGTATTGCTGATAATGTTCTGGCAGAGAATCCCGGCTTTGATGTGAATCTAATACCGGGCGGCCAAGGAATGGCGAAATTATATGATGCCATTCAGGCAGGTTCAATTCCCGGAAAAACTGAGATCAGCCAGTTTTATTCCGACGATATCCACCTTACCAATGAAGGTAATTATTATATTTCCTGCATCATGTTTGCCTGCATTTACGAAACAACTCCTGTAGGCTTGACCAATCAATTGAAGGATGAATGGGGTTCATTATACCCTGCTATCGAACCGGTGCTTGCTTTGAGATTGCAGGAATTGGCGTGGGAGACGGTTTGTGGTTATGAGAGGTCGGGGGTAGAGTGTTCGTCCTCAAATTATAATAGAAATGTATATCACTCTGACTATTGGTTTGATTACCCCAATCAACAATTAATTTTTAATAATAAATATAGTAATCCCTTAAAATTAATGAATATTTCAGGACAAATAGTACAGGTTATATATCCTTCTAAAGCTAATAATTATCCTGTGAACAAATTACCTGATGGCCTATATTTTTTAACTGATGGCTTAACTCCACCATTAAAAATTGTTGTACATTAATTCTTAACAAACCTGGAATAATAAATTTTATTACCTAAACTTAATAGGATCATATATCCTCCGCTACTTAGATTTGATATATCAATTGAGTTGTTATTTAATGCTCCTGAATAAACTATCGAACCTTCAGTGTTAATAACTTCGAAATTATATTTCAAAACTGAGGAAAAATCTGGAATTTCAAAATTTAAGATCTGTGAAGTAGGATTTGGCCACGAATTAATTTTTATTGACTCGTCAAAGGATTTATTTGACAGGACAGTGGACTCTGCTACCCAAAGCTCTGAACCATGTGTTCCATCCTCAGAAACAAAATAAAGCTTATTACCTGTTATGCCAATAGGATAATAAACATATATAGATTTATCGACCTGCACTTCATTCTCTGTCATTATAACGAACTTGTTGTATTGGTCCATATAAAGAGAATCGTTAAATACTCCTATTATTCTATTTATATTCTTAATTGGAGTATTGTTTATCTTAGTTCCAGTTGTATTATAAAGTTTACCGTTCCTCAGGAAATACATTTTATCATAATATAAATGCATACCCTCAACATAATTCGTAATAAAATTAAAAGCAACATCTTTTGTTCCTGCTACAGTCCCGTCAGTAATATTAATTGAACCCGATTGTTCCGACATTTGGCCTACAAAAAATGTTTTATCTTTAAAAGCGAAAAAAGGAGATTTGTAATAAGCAAGACTTTTGATTTCAGCTAAAAGGATTGTACCTGATTCTGTTCCATCACTAACTAATATTTTTTCAGTGTGAAATTCGTCAGTCGGCTCAAAAGATATGTATATTTTATCATCTTGTACCACTAAATTAGAGTAAGGTCCTGCAATTGCTTCAGAATTGTTCTGATATACTCTTTTTATACCAAGCTCAGTCCCATCGCATTCATATAGACTTGGACCAAAATAATCTGCAAGAAAAAATAATTTATTTTTAAAAACTGTTAAAGAACTCAAATTTAAGGGTGTGTTTTTGTTTATAAATTCTATCTCGCCATTTGTACCATCAATATGGTACAACATATCGTAATTCATTACAAAATAAATTTTACCATTATAATAAGTAAGCTGCTCAGCATAATCGGACTGAAGTATTTCTGCAATTTTCACAATTTCCTTCGTTTTTTTATCAATTCGGTAAAATTTATTTATATCATCATAGAAAGTA
>JAYUWT010000453.1:0-3171 GCA_043753405.1 Saprospiraceae bacterium
TCAGGAAAATATGATGCTTTCTATAATTTCATTGCAAATGCAGCAGTCGGTGAAGAAAACGGCGGTATTTCAGCACCTGAACTTATTGGCGCTACGCTCTCTCCGAATATTAGTGTTCCGGTATTCCTCACCAATGGAATGACAACACATAAGCATCGGATGTTTCTGACAAAACAAATCCTTCATTTACTTGATGATACATCCACTCTTGGAATTGATATATGGTTGCAGGTTAAATATTCTACAAGCCTTTATAAATATGTGGATGATGATCCTTCCGACGTACAGTACTACGGTAACTTTTTAACAGATGATAGAGGCGTAAGACAATTTACTTTTCTGAAAGAAAATGATGTCAGTGCAGGCGTCTCACTTCCCTGGAGATCTGCCCGATCAACCATCCAGTCATCTCTTCGATACAAAAATATTCATGTTGACCAGGAACCTGCTGAAAACAAAATAACTGAATTGTTTTGGGAGTCAACAGGTGATTTTCAATGGGTAGAGCCATTAACGCTGAGAGGGGAAATGTCTATCGGTTTAGGAGAAGCAGATGGCCATTTTTTATTCAGGGCAGAAGCAAATCTGAATTCGGGATTAGTGGGTAAGTTTCGGGGCTATTATTCTATCCTTGGAAGAAAGCCGTATCTCATCGAAGAAAGTTTATTTGTCAATCAACAACCTGTTTATCAAAATAATTTTAATAATCCAGTCACAAATGAAATAGGCGTGGAGTGGCTATGGAAAAAACAAGACCTTGCGGCCGGAATTAAATGGTTTGTTTTTGACAACCTTATTTTGTTTGATACCAGTTCTTTGCCTCGGCAGATTGAAAATTCATTTTCATTGAGACAATTTCACGCCGATAAGACATTTGATTTTAATTGGATTGGTGTTGCGGGTAAAATTATCTGGCAACCGGATAGCAGAAGAGAATTAGCTATGCCTGATTTAATTTACAAAGCAAGTTTATATGGCCGGTTTAGATTATTTAAACAAAGATTGAATGTGATGCCGGGGATCGATGTAGTCTATCATTCATCTTTTAATGGCGTTTCATATTTCCCTGTTAATGGGAGATTTCATCTTACCAATGGTCCGGACATAAAAGATTACCTGCGTGTAGATGCCGCGATAGGGATCAGGATAAACTTTCTAAAAGCATTTATCAGAATGGAGGATCTCGCGGGATTGTGGGAAGACAGAGTACTATACCAGGCTGATTTCTATCCACATTATCCGGGATATATTCGAATTGGTTTTACGGCCGGGTTTTTTAATTAATTTTTCGCCACGCGGCTGATTCAGATCGTTCCTTCAATTGTTGATTCATCAAATTAAATCCTGCTCTTGTTTTTTGATGCATACTTTTCCAGAATAGCGGAACCAGAATGCCTGAGAAATTTTCTTTTTGAATAAATAATGTTTGCTCATCATTCATTGGTTGCAGGATGAAAATATGTTCACCATCGAATAAGCCATGGATAAGCACTTTTCCTTTCCACTGAAAATGTTTCCCTGTTATGAGCTTTGTACAAATGGGGGCGAACTTCATTTGTTTTCCACCAGGTGGTTGGATAGTAACATTAAAAGTGACACCTTCCTTCAATTCACCTTCAATTGAGATGATGAAACTATTCCAATCAGGATACTGAGCGAAATCAATCAGGTGTGACCATACGATATGTCCCGGTGCATCGATGATAATATTTGTTTCAATTGATGTCATCTTGAGTTAACTTTATTGTATTGTTATAAATACCAAAATAATTAGTTAAAAGAATATCCGGGATGTTGAATTGAGTCCTTAGAGTCTTTTATGACTGGAAGATATACTTTTAACCCCAGCCCGTTAATGATTGGTGAAAGCCCATGGACATGATCTTCGGTACCGTTGAAATCTGTAATTTTATAGTCTAAACTTTATCGTGATGAAGCTTAATATCATTTCCTTATTTACCGGCTTATTATTGTTCTCGATTTCGCACATTGCTTTTGGACAGGACGATAAATCAAGACGCCCAAGCCCACCTGCTGAAGCTAAAGGCATGGTTGATTCTTCCAATGTGTGCATCTATTACTCTTCGCCGGCTGTCAAAGGAAGACAAATCTGGGGGAGCCTGGTTCCTTATGGAAAGGTATGGCGGACAGGTGCCAACGAAGCTACCGTAATAGAAGTTGATAAGGCAGTGACGTTGAATGGCCATAATTTATTACCTGGCAAGTACGCACTATTTTCCATTCCCGGGGAGACTGAATGGACTTTTATATTGAATTCGGAATGGGATCAGTGGGGAGCCTTTAAGTATGATAAATCCAAAGATGTGCTCAGGTTCACTGCTACACCTGAACAGTCAGCTGTTTTCAATGAGCGGTTTCGATTTGATATTAAAGACAATCAAGTATTACTATTCTGGGAGAATAAAAAAGTGGGATTTGTATTGGGGGAATGAGATCAATAGTTATCGAAATTCCTGTTTAACTTTAACCTCATTCAATTTTATCGAACTTTTTATCATGAAGTATATAACCGGCCTCCTCTTTTTTAGCCTTTTTATCGTAGCCAACTCGAATGCACAGATCGAATTTGCTAATCGTCCAAGCCCACCGGCAAAAGTAGATGCAACGATTCTCAACGGCGCAGCAATTAGTTTAAACTATTCATCTCCGGCTGTAAAAGGAAGGACAATCTGGGGTGGCCTCGTTCCATACAATCAAGTATGGAGAACGGGTGCTAATGAAGCCAACGTATTCCAAACCGACAAAGATATTCTCGTCAATGGTCAAAAGCTTCCGGCTGGAAAATATAGCCTGTTTACAATTCCGGGAGAGACTGAATGGACAATCATTTTTAATAAGGAATGGGATCAATGGGGTACAATGAAATACAACTCCTCAAATGATGTATTGCGCGTGACGACCAACCCACAAAAATCTTTGCAGTTTAATGAAAGACTGAAATTCACTCTCGAAGACAGTGTTCTTTCATTGCTTTGGGAAAATCTGCAAGTAAACCTATTGCTTCAATAGGACTTCTATAAATTGTAATTCGGGATGAGCTGATGATCTCTTTCAGCATAGAATTTATTGATATAGGCCACGACTTCATCCGGATCATCAATGATGGGCATCAGATCTAAATCATCAGGATTGATATTGCTTTCCTGCTCG
>JAYUWT010000454.1:0-3164 GCA_043753405.1 Saprospiraceae bacterium
GATCCTGAGATCATCCAATAAGACTACATCATAAATATTAAAACTGGTTTCATCAATAAAATAATCTCCAAGTTCAGCGTATAACTTAATACTGATCTGACCTGTAAAATAATCCGGAAGATCAATACCGTAATGTTTTTTGACTCCTTCAGGCTGGTCATATATAATTTGAGAACCTGATTCATTTCCATCCCAAATTACCTGGATCATTGCACTATAAGGGTAATTGTCCAACTCATGATATTGATTTTTGAATAATACAAGATCAAATTCCAGACTTGATGTCTGAGTTTCTGATAAATCTACGCAAGCCAATAATTGACCATTCATTTGTTCGATGGTATTGAATGTCTCTTCAGGACCTATACATCTTTGCCGATTAAATGTATCTATGAAAAAACCTGTAAACCCCAGATATGATCCATTCTCGTAATTTACAGGAATGAGCGGTAAACTTGTTTCGATTTTCAGTTTATCAATGTTGGAAGGGAGATCATTGAAGTCCTGATGATAACTTGATTTTATCTGCTCTATTGTATATAAAGTTAGGTATGAATAGTTATTGTCGGTATTTGGATCATTATCTATTATGACCTCCATTGAAAATTCTTCTTCCCCATCAAAATTTAACTGAAGATCAAGTGATTCCGAAATAAAACTTTCAGGCGGTAGATCTTCAATCAGTATAATCTCCTTGGTCCAAACTATATTATTTGTGCCGTCTCTCAATTTTATTTCGATTATACTGCCTGATGCAATAGGTGAACAGCCGTTACTATATAATCCAACTTCCGCTTTTAAAAATGTGTTTCTGCATCCGGTCTCTGTTTCAGCATAGATAAATCCTGCCAGATCATTTTCAGGAAATTTTTTATATTCTATAAAGAGATTAGTATAATTATTTCCAAAATTTTCATCATTGTAAGATAGATTAAAATTATAAGATTCATATTCTGAACCTGCATATTTTATCCAGTCATTTAATTCAATAATTTTTGACTCACCGGATAAAATAGCTTCATCCAGAGGAATAGTTATTGTTCCAATAGTATTGTTTGTTATAGATAAAATAGCATTTCCTGAAGGAACATAATTGTCTGAACCTTCATTGGTGATTTCAATAATTAAGGGCAAAAATTCTGTTAACTCGCATGTAATGTAATGATCTGTTGTAATAGAAATAGACAGATCATTTGATTTTCCTCCACCTACCCCTGGTAAACCCACAGCTAGCCATGATTCTTTAACTGCAATCCATTCCATTGAATTGGCACTATACAATTCTTCAGCTGCTTTTAATGTATTTTGAGTAAGCTGACTGTAATCAGTAGTTGGTGTATTATATGCATTATTGGCCATAAAAATGATCCTATGCGCTTTTTCAATTCCGATACCAGTCACATTGTAATTTAAATTTCCTTCATTGATACCGGATTTTCCGTCTGAAAGTATCACAAACCATAGGTTTCCTATAGAACTGTTGATGTGTACATCGTTTCCATCTTCCCAGAACTCACCTTTGAAATAAGCAGGCATTTCTAATTTTTTAGGGTCGTCCATTATGCGGAAAGGCAAAGCAGAAGTGTCTGTCTGGAAGGAATGGCCCAGATCCCATGAGAACCCGGAAGGATCAGCATAATATTCGAGAGCTTTTCCAAACATATCTGAAATACTCTCATTAATAGCTCCTGATTCTCCTTCATATATAAGGCCTGAGGTGAACTCTACCAGGCCATGGGTAAATTCATGTCCTAACACTTCCAGTGTGGTCAACGGACCGTAAGTACAATTTCCATCACCAAAGTTTGCGTATGTCCCATCCCAAAAGGCATTCACGGCTCCTGCTCCGTTGTTGTGCACCTTTACATTCATACCCTTTCCGAGTCCATCCAAACCATTCCAATTAAATCGCTCATAAAGCAGATCGTAATATTTTTGTGTACAGTATAAAGCATCAGTACCAACTTCGTCTTTTTTAACATTGGTAAGGTTCCAGATTTTCGAATTATTAAAAAAGACATTTCCATCTGTGCCTAATATTCTGATACCACCTCCGCGAGTGATATCCTGCAATAAAAAATGTTCAGGAGCAATTGAATCTGTGATTATATTTTGTACGCCGTAATATCTTGTATGTGCCTGGCTGGGTACACCATGCTCCTGTATAAGGGAAAGCGATTTAATAAGATCACCTGTACGTGCGTCCAGATAATACCTGACTTTTTTTAATGGCGCGGCACATTCCATATCTACCTGATAAGCCAGTTTCATTTGTCCGGAATTGTGCGGATATGTCTTGTCGATAATGCACAAAACAGGAACTATAGAATTTTTTATATTTAACTGAGTTCTCCAGGTATCTTTTTTGTCAATTAAGATACCTCTTATAAGAATAGCTGCTTTGTGGACAGCATCGGCAATACTAAGTTCAGGATCTGTTTCAATGTTTAATTGCGGAGTATATAAACCATTTGCATAAATGACTTTTCCGTGTTTCTCATGTAGGAGATACATATTACCAATTACAGGCAATTTTTTGTGAAATTGCTGGTATTTATAATGAATCAAGCCATTATTGCCTGAAATAATATTTATTGGAATCAATCTTGAATCAATGGATATACTCATTTCTGAGGACATTTGATCAAAATAGTTTACAATCGATAAGGCCGTATTATCACATGTATAATTACTATATTTTTTCTGTAGATCCGTTACAGCTTTTTGAGATTGTGCATTTGAGGTATTAAAAATTGAGATTAGGATCCATAAAATTGTAAGGAGAATTTTTGCTTTCATAAATTATAAATTAAAAAATAAGTAAAATTTTCTTCTGAGAGCTAATATATTACTTCTCACAGAAAAAATGACCTAAATCTTAAACTATTAAATCCCTTTGGAAACATTTGATCCTCGATTTTAACTTTTAAATTCTTTTTTAAATTTATTAATAAATAACTATGACAACAAGAAGAATGTAGTTGAATAGGTTATTAACTTAATTTCGTTTTTTGTTTGATGAAAATTATGAATTCTTTAATTATATAAAATATCCTGCCTGCCTTAATTTTTATATTTTTACCTCATGAGTAAAAGAATGATATGGTTGTTGATCACGCTGATGACGATAGCGCTTATCGGGCTTGGAGCAATACAATATTATT
>JAYUWT010000455.1:0-3159 GCA_043753405.1 Saprospiraceae bacterium
TTTAAGCTGCCCGGATCTTTTTTAGTTATTTCTTTTATTTGCTTTGCCCATACTTTTTTATCAGCAGCGCTGTCGTAAATAGCCAGTTTATTGATCGTATCCGGGTTGCAATCCTGGAAATCCACTTCGATTTTCATTACTACATCCATTTTACCCATTGCAGGCAAAGGAGCCGGTACCGCTACAGTTGTATTGAAATTAGCTCCTGTATTGCTACCTCCAGCCGTGACTTTTTTTAATTTTTTATCATCCTTGACTATTGTACCCGGATCACTTTTTTCCCATGGAAACTTAAACCGCTGCAAAGTGCCAATTTGGGACATAGCATTGCCTGAAGGTGTAATATTGTTTATTTGAGGCACTACTTTCTTTTGCGTTACGCCTGCTCCCATCTCATCTGCTTCACGTTCCAACCCTTTGTTATCATTTAAGGGCATTCCATTTACTACATTATTAGCCTGAACCCGTCCTTCCCGTTGTTGTACCACGTGGGTCAGTTCATGACCTATTAACTCCTGGCCACTTTTGCTTGAAGGATCATATTGTCCCGGGGCAAAGTGTATATCATTGCCCTGAGTGTATGCAAGTGCTCCTGCATCCACTGCACTTTGAGATCCTGAATGTATATTGACATCCGAAAAATCCTTTCCGAACGAAGAAGACATCTGTTGCAGTGTTTCAGTTGGCATACCTGAGGGATTAGCACTTTTCAATTGAAACACAGGTGATTGGGCATGACTCAGGGCATTGTTTTCACGATTTTCAGAAGGCGGGTTAGCATCACCGGCATCAAAATTTAAAGTTGAAATATTTTCAGTTGAATTTTCCTGAGTATCCTCCCCTTTTTTTAATTGAGTGGGTTTTTGGGTCGGGGTAGCTGTTTGCAGCTGGAAAGCAGGTGCATTAATACCGGAACCGACAGCATTGTTTTGATCAAGTTCCGTCCCTGCCGACTTATTGATATTTTCTTTTTCCAATTCAGGAATGAGGCTGATAATTTATTATACCTGATAATATGTGTTGCATCAAAAGATTAAGTTACCTCAAAAATAAACTTTGATGAATATAAGTTTTTAAAAAATAGAAATGGGAATTATTCATTATTGAAGTCCTAAACAAAGGGCAGGTCTCTCAACCTGCCTTCCATATTACTTTTTTATAACTTTTTAGTTGTTTTGACCTTGCTTTTAGTCTTTGGCTTAGTTGATTTAGCTTTTGGATGGACCAGCTTCATTTCATCCACAATATGTTTTGCACCAGCATATTTATCAACGATAAATAATACATACCTGATATCCACCATAATATTCCTGCAAATGGATGCATCATAGTTATAGTCGCTCATAGTTCCTTCCCAAACCCGGTCAAAATTCAGTCCGATCAGATTGCCGTGTGCATCGATAGCCGGACTGCCACTATTACCTCCTGTAGTATGATTGGAAGCTATGAAGGCCACGGGGATCTTACCATTTTGTGCGTAAGGGCCAAAATCTTTTTTATTGTAAAGATCTATCAGACGTTGAGGAAGGTCGAATTCATAATTGCCGGGAATGTATTTTTCAATAACACCATCCAGGTAAGTCTGGAATTCATACTTTACAGCATCCCGCGGCTTATATCCTTTCACATTGCCATAGGTGATCCTCATTGTGGAATTTGCATCCGGGTAAAATCTTTTATTTTTAAATACTTCCATCTGAGCAGCCATATATTTCTGCATGCCGGTACTGACCAAACCATCATATTTTGTGACATTGGGCGCCACTTTAACATTGTACTGGTCGATCATTTGTTTATAAAAAATATAAGCCGGGTCACTTTTAATGGCATTGACCATATCTTCAGGTTTTTTATTTAGCAGATCTGCCAACCTGGATTCTGAACTCAGATAGGCCTCATCGAACATTTTTTTGACATTGTCTTTATAAGAATCTTTCCCCGGTTTTAGCGATTCAAGGGCATCGAAATGGTATTGTTTTTCTATATCGGTATGATACATTGATATCAGTGCTACAAAGATCTCTTCATCAATAGACCTTTCATAATCTTTGAAATATGCCGGAGCCCATTTTTTCAAGTCTGAAGATTTTTTGGTCATTTCCGCCTCGCCATTATTCTCGAAGGCCGTTACCAAAGCATCAAGACGGGCATAAGAACGTAATATTTCGATATTACTCCTGAGAAGCTCAAGGCTATATTCCCTGATTTTAACATAATCATTGGATAATTTAATATCTTCATTCAGTTGTTCCAGAACACCACCATACTTAGCTTTGAGAACAGGATCAGCATTAAGGGCTTTAATATAATCAGCTTCATATTTTTGTTTTTTAGCGATGGCATTGGTTTTTTTCAATCCCTCCATTTCTCCCTGCCATTTCTTCCAACCATTGGAAAGTCCTGCTGCCTTGGTGACATATTTGATCTTAGTGGCTTCACTTGATACCATATATTTATGCATTATCTCCAATGATCTGGTCCTGATTGCCACTCTGGCAGGGTCACCAAGGTCGACGACCTGCCGGATAGATTCTGAAGGAAGATATTCGTTAGTGGTTCCAGGAAAACCAAAGACCATGGTAAAATCACCTTCAGAAACACCATCAAGAGAAACCGGAAGAAAATGACGAGGCTTAAAAGGGACATTATCCGGGGAATAATCCGCCGGTTTATTGTCTTTATCAGCATAGATCCTGAACATTGAGAAGTCACATGTATGCCTTGGCCATACCCAATTGTCAGTATCGACACCATAGTTGCCGATAGAAGATGGTGGCGCCCCAACCAGTCTTACATCGCGGTAAGTTTCGGTGACAAACAAATAATAGTGGTTACCTTTATAAAATGATCTGATCAGGACATCCTGGTAACTTTCCCTCGCATAATTTTTCTTAAGAGCTTCCATATTTTTATCTGTCAAACTTTGCCTTTCTGCAGCAGACATCTGATCGTTGACACCTTTTAATATAGAAGTAGTAACATCAGCCATGGAAATGATAAACATCGCTGTAAGTCCGGGATTTGACAATTCATCTTTTCGGGTTTTGGCCCAGAAGCCTTTATCCACATAGTTTTTATCGAGCGAAGAATGGCTCTGTATTTGGCCGTATCCACAATGATGATTAGTCAGCAATAATCCGGATCCGGAAATAATTTCGC
>JAYUWT010000456.1:0-3156 GCA_043753405.1 Saprospiraceae bacterium
AAAGTGGGTTAAAGGCTTTTGATCTGAAAACAGGTCTGGAGATCTGGTCAGATAATACATTTAAAGGAATTGAAATGGAAATCGGAAATGTAAACAATGACCCTTTCAATGAATTAATAATTTCCGGTTATTCAGGTAAAAGTTTTGTTATCGATCCAAAAACTAAAGCTGTTGAATGGGAATTTTTATCAGGGTTTGGAAGATACTTAGAGCTAATAGATGTTAATGGTGACGGAATCTCCGAGATAATTGGAAATAAGGCCGACGCAAAAGTAACTATTTATGACGGGCAAGCTAAATCACCAATTTCAGATTTTGAATTGGAAAATTATACACTATCAACATCTAAATTTGATGTAAATAATGATGGGAGACTTGACTATGTAGTTGGTGAAGAGTATGAGTCGGGAATTCATGTATATGATTTACTTTCAAAAAGCATTATCAGGACTTTTGACGCAATTTATGATGAAGTAAATGAAATTAATCTATATAGTTCAGATGACAATAAAATAAAATTGTGTTGGGCTTCAAGAGTAAATTTTAATATTAGGGATTATCAATCCAAGAATTTGGATTATAAGTCTGAATTGGGAAGTGGTCCTTATAAGTTATTAACACAAAAATCTAAAATTGGACAAAATAAAGGAGATTTATTTTATTCTGCTGGGTTTGATTATAATACTGGTATTCAGACAGGTAGTATAACGCGGCTTGATTTTGAAAATAAGGAAATAGAGGATGTTCTAAGACTTGAATATAATTGGATTCAGGGGAGTTTCCCTGTTCAGTCAAGGTCTAAAGAGCTCAATGAAGTAGCTATAATATCACAAAATCAGTTAAAGATATATTCCGATGATATTTTTAAATTAATAGGAATAATTGAGGTAGACGAGGATACTTATCCGATTTCAGTATTGAGTGATGATATTGACAGGGACGGTGTTCAGGAACTGGTTGTTTCATTTACAGATAATAGAATAAGAGTATATTATCATGATGGTAAGAATTATATTAAGGAATGGGAGAGCATTAATTTTGGATCCAAAATAGAGCAGGTTTTTATCTCAAATATTGATTCAGACCCGGCATTGGAAATAATATTTATTCAACCCAACGACGGATATTTACAGATATATGATGGGAAAACCCACTTTTTGCAGCATCAGATACCAGATTTTAATTACTCCAAATTTCTGTGCGCCGGTGATATTAACAATGATGCAATTCCGGAGATCCTCGTAGGCGACGAATATAAATTAAAAATTTTGAATTCGACTGATTTTACAATTCAGGAATCAATTGATATTGGTGCAAATTATAAGAGTCTGATCATTTCAAACCTTGACTCGACCAAACAAAATGAAATTATATTGTTAGGTGATCATTTAATGGTGCTTGATGGTATTGACTTGGATACACTTTTTATAAGTGAACCACTTCAAGGTTGGGCAGCAGGTGAAAATCTCCAGGTAACTGACTGTAATGGAGATAATAAAAAAGAATTATTAGTAAGTTTATATAATGGTGTTAAAATATTTGAAACCAGTAAAGAAGTTCCTGATTTCAGCCTTCCCTTTGTTGAATCTCATATTCCTCGTGACAGTTCATCTAATTTTTCATTGGACGGAGCGATATCGATTAAATTTTCGGAACCAATGGATCCGGATTCAATCACAAAAGATAAAATCATAATTGGAAATAATGGGAATAATATCGATTTTGATATAAGTTATAAAACGGAAGAAAATGAACTTGTGTTGATCCCTTTAATAAACTTGCCTTCAAATGTTGAAATTAGAGTTTTATTAAAAAACACCCTGCAAGACATCAATAAAAATAAATTGGATGGCAATAATAATGGTGTAGAAGACATTGATAATATTGATAATTATGAATTTACCTTTTCTACCGGCTTAGGATTAGATTTGGTCGGGCCATCAATTATTTCTGCAACTTTAAATAGTTATTCTGAGTGGGCAGGTATCAAGCTTTCACTCGATGGTATTGCTACTGATACCAATTCGATTGCTTCCTCTTCTATTTCTGAAGTTGAATATTTTGTTGATAACATAGGTACACATGGTCTTGGAGCTAAGCTTTTAGCAGAAGACGGTGTAATGAATGATGAAACTGAAAGGTTTTCAGGATCCGTTATCACAGATCTTTTGAAAGGTGGAAGTCATAAATTATTTATACACGCTAAAGATTATCTTAATAATTGGGGGAATTATTACGAAGTGGAGTTTGAGATAAATAAAGAAAATTCTGATAATTGGAGTATGTATGGTCATAATAACCTACATACAGGTTTTAACCAGAATAGTTTTCTTTCGCCAAATTTCAAATTAAGATGGAGTAATCAATTTTTGGACTATGGTGTACTAAACTCTTCAACTATCGCAAACAACAAACTATATGTATCATTTGGAGATCAGTTCGATAAAAATGGCATGAAATGTTATGATTTGCTTGATGGGATGTTGATTTGGGAAAAAGAATATGGAAGCATACATTCTGCTAATCCCTGTGCATATGCATATGGAAATGTTTATTTCGCTACATGTAATAATAGCCAGGATACATATATGCATTGTCTGGATGCTTCTACAGGTGCAGAAAAGTGGAGAACATTATTTGATGCACAATGGGAAAGATATTTGAGTCCTACAATATATAATGATAAATTGTATTTCAATGGAGGTGGTTACGGAGGATTGTATTGTCTGGATCTTTTTACCGGAGAGAAGAGGTGGTTCAGGGAACTTGATCAGATATCAATGTGGGCCCCCGCAGTGCACAAAGACGTAGTATATACCTATGCCGGTGATCAATTTACTGCCCACAATGCTGAAAATGGAAGCCTTATTTGGTTCAAACATTTCAATGATAATGTCCCTTCATTTCAAATGAATACCGCAACTGTGGTTGATTCTATTCATAACATATGCATTGCAACCTCATTGGATAGAATGATTGCGTATGATCTCGAAAATCAAGAGCCAGTTTGGGAACTTGAGAATTGTGATGAAATTACTCCTGCATTGATCAGAGACACATTAATAAGTGTGATAAATGGAAATATACAAGCCAGGAATTCACTTTCAGGAGAACTTTTGTGGTCATATAATGCTGCGGAGGATATAATTTATCCCC
>JAYUWT010000457.1:0-3156 GCA_043753405.1 Saprospiraceae bacterium
GGTGAGTTTTAAGAAAAGATACCAGGATGGAGGTGACGAAGTGACGCGCGATTTAGTATTTGATAAAAAATCAATTGAGAGTGGCATCACCGTTCAGCATGTGATCTATCCCCGTATGGGAATCAAATCTTCAGATTGGCTTAATTATCAGTATAGGATCAGTTGGTCATTGAAAGGCCAGAATGTGAGCATAGATGAACCCAGAGCTTCAGATCAATGGAAAGTATCTAAATCACCATCCATCATACTTAGTCCTCCGTTCAAAAAAAGAATTATTGAAATAGATGCTGACCGGCAAATATTTAAAGAAAAGAATGTAATCTCTGCTGCTATACGGTTTCTTTCGGTCATCAATGGAAAACCAACATATTATAAAACACTTGTTTTGAGAACCACCGATGCTGTAAGCACGAATAAAATAGCTCTATATGCAGACCTCGATGGGACCTTTGCTTACCAAGTCACCTGGAATACAAAAGATAAAGAAACAAAAGATGAAGTAAAGATCCTGGACACGGATTACCTTATTCTATTGCCCAAAAATTAAACATTCCACAAGGTGAAACAAAACATCCATATTTCTTTTTTGATAACAATCGGTTTGTTTATTCAAATGAGACTTGTTGCCCAGCAGGTCTACATAGATAAAGGAGTATATATTGAAGGACTATGGTGTTTCCCATTACATTCGGATAGTTTGAATTATGTGTATATGCCCACCCGGGGCAGGTTGTCCATCGGTGAGGATAAAAAACCTAAATTCTCTTATCTCCGGTATATTATTAATAAACCTTCAGCGAACAATTCCAATCACTCCATTACAGAAGCGGACGGCGGAGGGATTCTGCATTTCTTAGTACTTTATGATACTCCGGAAGAAACAGTATCCCGTGCAGAAGAAGAGTTGCGTAAAAAACTGGGTAATAAAAACATTAAAATCCGTGGACCCGTCCTTTTTGAAAAAGGATCCTATGCATTGATATCATCCATACTGAATCCTTCGAATGGCAGCGTTGAAAAAAAATTAATTACCATGGGTGATGCCCCCGTCCTGGAAAACAGTAGTATAGCTCTTTCTTTTAGCCTTAAACCACAGGAATCTAAACTTTTATTGGAAAGTTTCAAAATGAATACACCGGATATTTCCATCGTATTTGATCTTTCATTTGGTGGGCTCACTGATGCATATGATGCCACGCTTGACATTGACTGGTCTGAAGTAAAACGCAGCGATGCTTTTAAAGCCGGTGGTTCGGTTTATTTCATAGGGGCTGATGTAGAAATTGCATTTGAAAAATTACGCCGGCAGAGCGCAATAAAATTAGTTGTAAATGGATCAGGCGGTATCCTGGAAGGTTTGCTTAATACGGTTTATGATAAATTACTCAATCTCATGTTTGCACCGGCAAAGCCGGAAATTGTAGAGCAGGCCGGTGGCCTCGGATCTGCATTGAATGCTTTGACCGGGCCCAATGGTCCGTTGGGCAGCAGAAAAACTACGGGTTTCGGGCTGAATGTAGGGTATCAAATGAAAGACATGCAAAGTTCAGGAGTGAGCCACCTTTATTTTAAAGGGCGTAGTCAGGTTACCCGACATCATTATGTTACCTTCAATATTGGTAATTTATATAAACAATACAAAGACGATCCATCTATGTTTATTGATGTCAATTTATGGGATCCCATTTTTCAACAAAGAGAAATTTTTGTAGGGGTAGATGGTGATCTCGAAAAGGAATTTAAAGATATGCTCAACAGTGTTTCTGTCATCCTGAATAAATCACACCAGGGAGGACAAATGACTTTGGAAAATGTACTGATCAATAAATCTACTTTTAAAGCTTTGGATAAACCGCTGTCTATGGTGTATGGTTACCAGTCCGACACCAATCGATTAGGTTGGTTAAATTATGATTATAAAGAGATATGGCAATTCCAGGGAGGCGTCAACTATGATACCGGGTTGAAGAGATCCGATGCATCGATGATTAATCTATATGTCCCGTTTTATCGTAAGACGATATTATTAGATGGAAACCTGGATCAATTAAAATCATCTGGCATACGCGCGGTTTCTATCAAAATTTCTTACGATTTTTTTGGTCAACCCAAAGAACAGAGGATTACCCTGCGACCCGGAGATGATATTGCAGGAAAATCATTCCAGGTCACCTTGCCAAACAAAGTAGAAGAGGTGACCTATGAACTCACCTGGATTAAAACAGATGGAACCAGTATAAGTAAAACAGGCAAAGACAAATTTGGTTTGATTTTCATAGATGAAATGCCTAAATAAAACTGAGGTCAATTATGGAATATTATACGTTGATTGCCTTTCTTGAAATTCAAATTAAAGTTGTGCTATCAGGTAATAAATCATCAGTGTATTACACTTTAATAAGTATCGAAAAAAAACAGCCTTTAGGATGAGTAGCAAAAAATTAAATGGGCACGCCATTTACATCATAGCCTGGACCCTTTGCTTTGCTGGGTTTCATACAGTCTGCGGTCAAAAAAATTCTAATATAACCACATTAGTCATCGATGCTAAAAATCCATTCGAAGTCGAACTTGTTTCAATGTTTAACATGGAAACCAATAGAACTGAGTATTATTACTTACCAGTCAATCTCCGGGTGGCCATTAATCAAAATAATTTACCTGAACTATTATTTATGTCATGGGACACCGATCCTCAAAAAAGTGAACCTCAGGGGATTCTTCATTGGATATTAACCTGGGGATTAACAGCACACCAGGAGAAAGAAATCCAGGATCTCCTTATTAAACAAAGTGATAGCCTGGCAATCCTGATGGGTAGTCTTTCTGTCCGTACATTGTCCCAGGATTATAAAATAACCGGGGCCAATGATTCGATGATACAATTATTATCAAAAAATATTACTTCAGGTGCATCCATTCCTACCAATGCAGGAAGTAAATCTGCTACAGCATTTAAATTTTCTGGCAATGATGCCCTGACTTTAATATCCTCTTTTAAGAACGCAGATAAATGGAAACAGATATATATTGAAATGCCTTTTACCTTCAACTTGCCAAATAGCGGACAAGGATCTAAAGTTTTAAAACTTGAAGTTAAAGCCATATTCAAACAATTAAATAATTGCAAAGAATGTATAAAATTAATTTAATGAC
>JAYUWT010000458.1:0-3151 GCA_043753405.1 Saprospiraceae bacterium
GTAATCTGACCTTTAATTTTTAATAATGGCAAATTTGCCGGTAACAACTTTATTTATATTATCTCGTGGACTACACCCATGACTCCCTACCTAATTATCATCCAAATGCTAATTCTACTGTTATGGTTGATTATAAAGGATATCTTCTTTCAGGTAAAGTATTTGATTCTAATTATAACCAACCTATTAAGTTGACAGAAGTTATCGATGGTTGGAGGATAGGGATACCTAAGTTTAAACAAGGTGAACAGGGCAGATTGTTTATACCGTCCAGGTTAGCGTATGGCTCAGGTTCCACAAATAATATACCCGCTAATTCGCCATTAATATTTGAAGTAACTTTGATCAAAGTCGATTAAATTAGTTTTTCTCCTTTGCTTCAAACCAACAGTTCTTATCAAGAATGGGCAAATACTTTAAAAACACTTATTTTTAATCGAGTTACGTCATATCTACCGAGAAAAGTTAAAAACCAATTCATAAATTTTTATATATCTTTGCATCTATTAATTCTAAAACAAACAATTTTTACAACATGAATTTAAAAAATATATTATTAGGTGGTGTTTTCGCTGCTATGTTTTCTTTGGTTGCCTGCGAAAATGAAAAAACTAAAACTACTGAAACTACCACTACAACAACAGAAGTAAAACCTATAGAGGCAACTACTACTTCAGATGCCAATCAACCTGCGACTACAATTACGACGCAACCGGCACCTGCTATCAATCAACCGACTAACATTCAACCAGTACAAGTGCAGCCTGGTAATACAGCTCCTGCAAATACTACTCCGGCAGGTGGATCGGGCAAGATCAATCCTGCTCATGGACAACCTGGGCATAGTTGTGCAGTACCTGTAGGTTCTCCGCTACCGAATTAAAAACACCGTTTTTCAGAAGATTATAAAAGAAAGTTGGAATGTATTTTTCAACTTTCTTTTTTTATAGTTGTCCTCCCATAGCAACATCGGATTTCCCAATTGTATTGACCATTAACGAATATTGAATTAATCTGATTGATCTTCTAATGTACTATTACTGAGTAATGGCTTGTACTGTAGGTGATTCAAAGAAAAGCAAATCGTTTTACAGAATGGCTTTTTAGTTAACTGTATACAGCGTAGAACTCAATATTATGATATAGTTTTCATTTTTCTGATTCTTACCATCATGTAAAGTAATGCCAGACCAACTATTATTGCAGAAAAATACATGACCATGGGAATATTTATGATGATATCCTGTACATACCAGCCCGCGATAAGTGCTCCCGATCCTATGCCTATCTCCAATGCGATATACATGGTGGCCATAGCTTTACCACGATGCCCCGGCTGACTCAGATCTACTGTCCAGGCACTTACTGCGGGAGCGAGGATTCCAGTTGCTATACCATATAAAGCTGAACCCGTCACAAGGCCTGTAAAACTCTGTACGTAACCGATAATAAATAATGAGCCCATGAGCAGAATCAATCCTATAATAATCACACCAGCTCTGCCATATCTGTCAGAAGCCCTACCTGAAAAAAACCTTACCAATAAGGAAAAAATAGTAAAAACTACAAAAAATAATCCTTTGTTGTGAATGCCGAGATGATCACTCCAATCGGGGATCAATGTCAGGATGACTCCGTAAGAAACATAGGACATCATCGTCACCAGAGCGGCCGGAATGGCTTCCACGGCAACTATGTCATGTCTTGTCAATTTGAATAATGAAAAACTGAAAGGTTGTTTTTCCAGCAAGGTCTCCTTCATGTTCATAAGGATCAGGATGGACATTAGCGCAAAAAATGAAGATGTATAGAACAGTACATCCATTGAATAATTCATTTTGATCGCACTACCTAAAGCAGGCCCGATAGTCATACCCGCAGTAAAACAAACCCCATGCAGGCCAAGGGCTTCTCCCCACCTGTGCGGAGGTACGATATCTGCTACATAGGCTGCAGTAGCTGTAGGCTTAAATCCTGTCGAAAACCCATGGAATAATCGCAATAAAAGAAATCCTGATACTGAACCCAGTAACGGATATAACAATCCACATGCCACACAAACTAAAGAACCTGCTGCCATGACAGGAATCCTGCCGAATGTATCAGTAAGTTTGCCACTAAATGGCCTTGATAATCCTGCTGTCAAAGTAAATAAGGCAACGATCAGCCCTTTGTATTCAGCTCCTCCCAGACTGGATAGATAGGCAGGTAACTCAGGTATCAACATGTTAAAACTTGCTGAAAAAAACAATGAACTCAGACAAACCAAAGCAAAATGGATATTGTAGATTGGATGAGAAGAATCTGAAAGCTTTATTGGATTTGATTTAAACATTCATTTTATATGTATAAAATCTTGAGTATCCGGCATGACAAGGACCTAACATATTTAAAGCTTAGAATCTACACTTTTAATTGTTCCATTCTTAAGGATTGTAACTACTATCTAACATATGCCACAATTTAAGGAAAAAAATTTCAGCACATAATTACCTTATAAGAGTCACACTTCCAAAGTAAAGTTGAGTCTTTCCATCTAAAAATGATATTTCAGTTACATAAGTATAGACGCCCGGGTTTAAGTATTTGCCCCTGAATGATCCATCCCATCCATTGGTAGTTCCATATTCTGAAGGTGGTAAGTTCTTTTGTTCATAGACTACTGCTCCATATCTGTCGAAAACACGCACATACATTACTTTTTCCACTCCCGGACCTGTAAATATCTGGAACTCATCATTTATTCCATCTTTATTAGGCGAGAACGCATTAGGGATAAAAATCTTTCTGGTTTTATCAACACGGATCAGGATGGAGTCTGTCCCTGTACATCCATTCACATCTTCTACAAGGACTACAATTATTTGATTACTAATGGAAGTGGCATACGTATCACTGCAACTAACACATGTTACCGCATCAGCAGGTGACCAGGTAGTAGTGCTTATCGGAAAAGCACTCAGGATCACTGGACTTAAAAGAACAGAATCCCCTAAATTTATAACAACATCCTCCGGGAGGTTCACGAGAATGGGGGCTGGTTCATCAACTGTAAAAGTAGAATCTAAAGTGCAGCCATTTTCGTCTGTAATAGTAAGTACATGTTTACCTCCGGTAACTTCAGCTATTTCAAATGTTGTATAAGACTGAC
>JAYUWT010000459.1:0-3151 GCA_043753405.1 Saprospiraceae bacterium
AGATCGACAATGGAATTTGTTGTATTGACCGTCCACCTTGGAAAACTTTCCGGAGTTACAGACAATTTCCAACGGTTCTGCCAGCTTCCATGGGATACAATAAAACTCTCACGTTCAGGTAGAGTGGAAGGCTTAATCCAACAACTCAGTGTAATTCCATCCTGAAAATTGAGTACATCAGTAGCATTGACCGTCATTCTATCATTAACACCATCAAACCTTAAAGCGCTTTTACTTTTTCCCTTGAAGTCAGTTACAAATAATGCACCTGATATAACTCCATCAAGATCATTGGCTGTAGAATCCAGCCCATTTCCTGAAAATGGGTACCACGCCACAAGTTCACCTACTTCCGCATCAAATACTTTGACAAGTATAGAAATGGATGCATTGTCAGCAAGCCCTGCTCCGTCTGAAGCCTTTACCGAAATCGTATAAATGCCTTGATTGGCAGGGGCCGTCCATGTAGGATTCACAATCGTGTTATCACTAAAAGTGCCTCCCGTTGCAGTCCATATATATTCCAGAATATCACCATTAACATCCTCGGCAATACAATTCAAAATTATTTCACCTCCCGGTGAAACATAATTTTTATCGCTTTCTATTTTAATGATCTCTGGAGCCCTGTTGATCTCTTCAATAGAATACACTAAAATACTCATGGTATCACTTTGTCCGGCTTCATCAGTAACTATTACAGTGATCAATGCCTGGCCTTCAGTAGCCGGAGCAGTCCATGTCACTTCAAGATCATTGCCCGTGATCGACCCTACTGTAGCGGACCATTTAAAAGTAAATTGGTCAGAATCCTTATCTGAAACTTTCAAATAAACCTGCGTAGAATTTGCAAATTCAATTGTATCTTCTGCAGCTGCGAGCGATTGAATATGAGGTGCAAATGTATAGTCCTCAATGGATTGATTATAATCAACAACAATGTCATCCACCAAGTATTTATTTTTATCATAAGACCTTACTCCACCGGCCGGCGTTAGAGTGGCTATTACTGCACTGTTTGCCGGGATAGTTATCTCCACCATTCCGGTCACTCCTTCCAAAAGAAAGGTCTCGCTGATGGCATCATATATACTGATAGAATCTGTACCTGCATCCATAGCAACTTTTTTCTCACTTGTGTATGGATTGAAATACAGATAAGTCGGGTAGGATCTTTTCTGGTAAAAATCAGTTTTATTCAGATCCAGCCTTAATATCTTATCAACATTTGTTTTTTCAACGATAGCTCCCAGATATCCGATGCTTGATGTGCCATAAAGTGCAAGATTGGTAGCAGCCCATCCGCCTCCCACTGCATCACCAGTAGAATACGGTGAATTTCCATTAAATTTTTCCCTTAATGCTTCATGTCCAATAACCCTGTCAGGATCATTTACATTGGACCATGCGGAACCATCCTGCAGATGAGCCGGCAGAAATCCCGGGAAAAATAATCTCGTGGCATTTGATAGATTGACCATCCATTTGCCTACAGCGCCGGCGAACCGTTTATCATATCTGACCATTGGCACGAGCATAGCTGCTTGTTGGACACCATTTAACTGAAATGCATAATCATTGCCCGCATCATTCGCTTCGCCGACTAAACCGGAAACATCAAACCCGCCCCATTTACCGAGGATAGTACCCCACCCTCTTAATGGCCCGCGATTAAAACTCCAATTAACCAGTTTCTCTACATTATAATCCGTTCCCAATTCTGCATTCATCCTGGCAGCTATATAGGTACCATAAGGGAGTTGAAGTTCATAAGATGGATTTGAATTTAATTCGTGGAGAAAATCCAGGCTCCATTCAGCGCCTTTCAGGTATTCTTTGTTTCCCGTATAGATATAAGCATTATAAAGTATCCAGGCAAAAGCACCGGCAGCTTCAGGTTCTATCACCCCTTCTGCCAGGGGCTGCATCGTTTTAAAATTCCAGGCACGGTAATTCATATTTGGTTTGGACCAGGGAGTCTCACTTCCACCCATTGCTTTGACAGACTGAAGCATCTTATCTGCAACAGCCACAAATTGAAGGTCTTTTTCACCTCCAACATTTGGATACAGATCAGCCAGTTGATAGAAAAATATATTTGGCATCATATCATACCACCAGTCATGTCCACTTCCACTATTCGTACCATTGAGGTATATCTTTTCACCATTCTTTTTATTATAAAAATCCTGACTCATGAGTACCCAGTTCTCACCAAATTGATCAGTTTTATCTATTCCTACCAGTGAAGCCCCGACCAGAGATGGCATCGAATTGATAGCTTCGTTGCCATTGATATTATTGGAGCCAACATAGGTCTGCATGTTGTAGAACTTATTCTGCGGATAATTGTACCCGCTATTTTTTAATGAAACTAAAGGGAGATATTGACCTGTTTTGTTGACATTATAAACAAAAGAATCATATTTCATCGCAACAGTTTTCCAATCACGCATGCTGTAAGGGCTTGGCTCATTAGGCATGAGATCGACCCTGGGTATCTTGACCTGGGTGACCTGCGCTTCGATATTAAAAGAAAATACCGATATAAATAATAAAAAAACAGATCGTATAAATGAATTCATTTGTCTTAATTTAATTTTTAGAAATGTTGAAATGGCCGCTTTTCAGAAATAATAGATATGAAAAAATGGCCGGGGTGTCAATCTTAATTAAATGCTTCTTTCAAATAAAGGTTTTCAATTATGATAACACATTTAGTTAAAGTGGAATTATGCACTAAATAAATTAAATGCCTGATACCTTCCTAATTTCCGGTAAAGAAAAGATCATAATACCTTATTTAAAAAGATTGCAGGAATTTAATTACAAGTAAATAACAATTAACAATTATTAACTAATAAACAACTAATAATTAGGGTTTTGAACCAATTGCGGATTAAGATCCAGTTCAACCTGAGGAAGCGGGAAAACTTCATGTTTACCCACCTGAAAATCTGGTAGTTTTTCTTTTGCTATACCCCAACGCACAAGATCAAAGAAGCGATGCATCTCAAAACCCAATTCTACACTTCGTTCATGACGTACAGCCTGGATCATTTCATTTTTGTCAGAAGTGACCACCGGAGGCAGTGCTGTCCCAGGATCAACTGCCTGAGCCCTGGCCCTTGCCCTGACTATCTCCAATGGA
>JAYUWT010000460.1:0-8086 GCA_043753405.1 Saprospiraceae bacterium
CCTGAGGTCTTAATATCCGGTCATGAAAAAAATATAAAGGAATGGCAAAGTCAAGAAGCATTTAAGAAAACACAGGAGTTAAGACCTGATTTGTTTAAAAAGTGGGAAAAAGGTGAATAGTATTAGAGTTAACCAGTATTATAGTTAATCAGATTATAATTAACCAGGATTAGATTTAACCAGGATTAGATAATAGAGTTAAACCGTAATTGAGTTATCTAGTATTAGGGTTGAACAGCTCTTAGATACTATAATACTAATTTTCAAAATTTCCATTCCAATCTAGCACTTACACTCCTTGGTGCTTCAAGTAAACCGGGTCTGTACGAATATTCTTCATTGAAAACATTGTTAAGGGTCAATCCGAGAGTTAGTTTTTCTTGAATCAGTGGAAAGATAACCCTGAATCCGATCACATCAAAACCATGGTCATGATCAGCCCTGAAGTCATGAACTCCTTTAATTCCCAGGTCGAATACTTTATCAATAGCTACCATCTTGCTATTGTATTGATAGGACACACCCACTTCTATTCCTCTATATACTACTCCTACATCAGCTCTGAATGCATGTTTCATCCTGTATTTCAAAATATTATGAGTTACTGTTGATTTATAAGTATCGATCTCACTAAAATTACGGTATTTTGGATCTATGTAAGTATAACCTATGAGTGTCCTTATAGTCGTTTTCCCGACATTGCCACTTCCCTGCAATCCTATTTCATACCCCTGGATGGTAGTGTTTCCTATGTTAAATGATTGAAAGCCCTTGGAGATATTCTGAAGTACAAATTCCATCATGTTATCATAATCTGATCTAAAAAATGCCAGATCGACAAATCCTTTCCAATCACTGATCTTAATTCCTTGTTTATATCCAATCTCTGCACTCCATCCTGTCTCCGATTCCAGGTTAGGGTTAGGTGAGACCTTTATAACGCCGGCAGTAGTTTTTATAAACTTTTCTGCGACGGTTGGATATCTGTAACCTTGCCCCCAGGAAGCCCTGACGGATGAATACCTTGTAATTAGATAATTGGCACCAAATTTAAAAACAGGCTTACTTTCGGAAGATCTGCCATTCGGGATGACAATCCCTTCCACTAACTCAGGGCTTTTTAGTTCATTGTATTCATAACGAGCTCCGGCATTGATAGTAAGTTTTCTGAAAAATACTTTATCCAATGAAACATATGCGGCCACATTCGTAGAAGTATAGATGGTGTCGCCATACAACTTTGCTTCTATTCTTGTTCCGGTGTATACCAAGCCCGTTGATAATTCTATATCCAGTTTTTTTAAAGAATGCCGGTACCTGTATTCAAGATATTTCATATTAGCGCTTTGAGACTGATCGTTAGCTACATTATTGTCAATGCTGAAATAGCGGCTGATGATCTTATGTTCTCCTCCATTGTTGCTCAGATAGGTTAATACCGGATCTATAAAGAACCTCAATTTTTTGCTGGGGCTGTACGAAGTTGTATCTCCCTGATATGCGCCTGTTGCCCCATCTCTCCAGTAAACAAAATTATCTGAGTTGCCTTTATTGACCAAAGTGTTTATAGCCACTATGAATTTAGGACTTAGTTGAAATCGTACATTAGCAAATAAGCGGCCTTGATGATCATAATTGCCCTGATTATAACTATCAGAATGAAAATAATTACCCCCAAAAACACCATCCCACTTTTTAAATTTCTGTCTGTGGACTATACTTGTATTACTTTCATAAGGGAGGTTGGTCCACCATTTTTTTTCCTTGTCTTCCGGACTTAAAAAACCAACAAATTGAGTACTTATGACAGTTTCAGGTTGATCTCCTGCCCATGCCGTTCTGTAATTGATCACGCCATTCATAGCAGTAGAACCATACAATACAGATCCGGCTCCCTTCAAAATTTCAACCTGAGACATATTCTCTACCGGAATGTCACGCCAATTGGGGAAACCAGCATCAGGTTGCATCGCCGGAACATCATTGACGGTCAACAATACTCTGCTTCCCGCCCCATAAGCAAATCCTGCCCCACCCCTTATGTTGGCATGGCCATCGATCATCTGGACACCGGGTATCCGGTCCAGGAGGGCTTCCAAAGTACTTAAGTTATTTGATTTGAGCAAATCAGGCTTGATGATCTCTACTGAAGCTACTTCTCTAATCAATTGTCTTTCATAACGGCCGCTGACTACAGACACTTCTTCAAGAAGATTCGTTGTTTGAGCCATCCGGATCAATAATGAATAATTGGAAATTGTGTCTGTCGAGCCTGTTACTATTCTGGTCTGATATCCTATCGATGTGATCCTGATAGAATATAAACCCTGTTTTATTTTTAATACAGCGTGACCATTAGCGTCTGTGATAGCTCCATCGCCGTCATAATACAATGTTGCATATTCTATTGGAATTTCGTCAGATTCATCTACAACTTTGACGGAGATATTTGAAGTTTGTGAAATTAAAATGTTCGAAATTAGACTAAATGCCAAACAACAAAAGGACCTGATCATAATAACAAATGGTTCATATGAAATAAATTTGTCGTAATTTAGCAATTGTTATTAAAAATCAGGAAGAAATGAAATTATTATTATCCATTATGTCACTTTTCATTGTAAATATAATGATTGCTCAGGTTTGTATACCGGACACAACGCAAATTCCGGACAATTCATTTATTTATCCAATACCATACCAGGATACAGTGCCCGGTTCTGGTATACCAAATAAAGCATGTATAGGAACGGAATACAGCCAGGTATTTCATGTTAAGATTCCTGAAACGGTCATTTTTCTCGGATTTACTGTGCATGTGGAAAAAATTACCTTGAATTCCATCGGTGGTTTGCCTGCAGGACTGACTTATGAATGTAATCCGGCTGGATGTGAAATGTTAAAAAATACAACTGGATGCATGCTCATCCATGGCACACCACTGGCCAGCAACACTGTTAAAAAATATCCTATTACCTTAAATTTTACGTTCACTACCAAGGAATTTGGTCCACAGCAACTTACTTTTCCTGATGAGTCGATCGCTCCTGGAATATATGAAATAGATCTTTTAGCCCAGGGTTCCGCTGGATGTATATTAGCAACAAATGAACTTAAGTTCAACTTTGTTCATACGGCTTTTGTAAATGAAGGCCTTGACCGTTTGGTGTTACAGATCAATTCGAAGGAAGTGTTAAGTGGAAATTTTGAAATATATAATATGACAGGTACTTTATTAGTCCAAAACAGTCTTAGGATTAACCAGGGCCCCAATGAATTTAATATTGATATCAACGCTTTAAAAAGTGGTGCTTATTTTTATAAAATAAGATCGGGCAAAAGGTTTGAAACCGGGAAAATTTTTATTCCCGGCAATTAATGGTGTTTTCAATATAAATTGGTCATATTTGCACATCATTTTCAGTATGATCACATAATATAAAGTTGTTGGATTGATGCCAAACGTCTTATTAAAAAATGTCCGATGTGTTTTTATCGGGCATAAATCCGGCCCGAAAGATATTTATTTGATAAAAGGTATCATTCAGGACGAAGTTCCAACATCAATACCTCATAATTGTACCGTCATCGAAGGAAACTGCCTCATCGCTTTCAATGACCTTATCGATTTGGGCACTGCCATATCAGAACCCGGTCATGAATACCGTGAGACGTTGGAACAAACATGCCTTGCAGCCTTCAATGGTGGATTCTCTTCCCTGATTTGTTTTCCTAATACATTTCCTGCTGTAGATTCCAAAGCATCCGTTGAATATATCAATAGCCGTTCAGGTAAATATCATGGAGTGAGATTATTGCCCATAGGAGCTCTTACGAAAAAAATTGCAGGAGAGGAGCTAGCCGAGATCCTCGAAATGAATGAAGCTGGAGCAGTGGCCTTTTCAGACGGTTATCGTCCGGTTCAAAACGGCGGAATATTGCTCAGAGGCTTTGACTATATAAAAGGTATACAAAAGGTTCTCATCACCACACCGTATGATGAAACTTTATTTCCAAAAGGACAGATCCATGAGGGCGCAGTGTCTACCTTACTTGGCATGCCCGGCATTCCGGCTCCGGCTGAAGAAATCATTGTACATCGTGATATTGAATTGGCCAGATATACTGAAGGTCAGTTACACCTTTCTTGTATAAGTACTCAGGGAAGTCTTGACCTTATCAGAAAAGCAAAAGCTGAAGGGGTAAATGTAAGCTGTTCAGTTTCGGTCAATAATTTATTGTTTTCTGTTGACGACCTCATCGATTATGATCCCAATCTAAAACTTTTGCCTCCACTGCGGGAAAAATCATTGTGTAAAGTGCTTTGGGAAGCTGTATGTGATGGGACCATTGATATCATTACATGCCAACACAGAGCTCTGGAACCTGAAAAGAAAGATCTGGAGTTTCCTTATGCTTCATTTGGGGCTTTAGGTCTGCAGACTGCTGTTATAGCACTTTTGACAGCATTTCCTGATACTAAGACGGCAGGTGTGATCCAAAAAGCAATGAGTGATAATGTTATAAAAATATTTAATTTAAAGGCTCGAACGGGCGAAGCCGGAAAAGTACAACTTGCGGTTGCTGAAAAAATTGAGCCAAAGCCCTTTACGATCAATGAATTGATTTCAAATAGTTATAACAGTCCTTTTCTTGGAAAAAGCTTTAATTATCAAATAAAACGAATTATTAACCATTAAATCTTTAAAGCATATGAGCTACAATACTTACGAAATGCCGCCTTTACCAATCACCCACAAAAGTATACTAAATACCGGATTTCTGCTTGCCCTTGTAGGTATCATATTTGCACTAATTCCAACATTAGCTGATTTAAGTGAAAATACCGGAGTGACCATGGCCATTAGTTTTGCTTCTATAGCTATCGCTGTGATCATATTTTATATAAACCTTAAAAAATACCGAGATACCGAACTGGGAGGATATATGACCCTGGGCCGTGGTTTTCGGTATGTTTTTTTTACATCCATATTTATTGCTATAGTTATGGGAATTTTTATGGTGATCCAAATGAAATTTATCGATCCGGGCATGATGGATGCTGCTATGAACACACAGATGGCAGAAATGGAAAAACAAGGAATGACGGAAGAACAAATGGAAATGGCATCTAACATCTCAGGTTACTTTACATCTCCTCTCGCTATCGGTTTTATTACCTTTTTTGGGCAATTGTTTTGGGGTGCTATTATTGGTTTGATTCTCGGCGCAATTCTGAAAAAATGGCCACCACCTGCACAAATTATTCCAACGCCGCGTCCACTTGCTGATGATGAACCGACTTTCTAAGTCGCTTCATAAAAAATACCTTGATTATTTCAAAATCATTGAATGAATCCTGATCATATACAAATTAGTGTCGTAATTCCACTTTACAATGAAGAGGAGTCGCTGCCTGAACTGACGGCATGGATCGACAAGGTCATGATCGAAAATAATTTTAGTTATGAGATCATCCTGGTGGATGATGGCAGTACTGATAGTTCATGGGATGTGATCGAAGACCTGACCAAAGAAAGGACGCATATCCGTGGTATTAAATTTCGCAGAAACTATGGGAAATCAGCCGCCTTGCATGAAGGATTTACTTCATCCCGCGGAGAAGTGGTCATCACGATGGACGCTGATCTCCAGGATAGTCCTGAGGAAATTCCGGATCTATATAAAATGATCACCGTGGATGGTTTCGATCTTGTATCAGGATGGAAGAAAAAGAGGTATGACCCTATAAGTAAGACTATACCGACTAAACTTTTCAATGCCGTCACCAGAAAGATCAGCGATATACAATTGCACGACTTCAATTGTGGTTTGAAAGCTTACAAAGGAAAGGTGGTACACTCCATCGAAGTTTATGGCGAAATGCACCGGTACATTCCAATAATTGCAAAGTGGGCCGGTTTTTCAAAAATAGGTGAAAAAGTGGTCCAACATCAGGAAAGAAAATATGGCGTAAGTAAATTTGGTATCAACCGGTTTATCAATGGCTTCCTGGATCTGCTATCGATATTTTTTGTAGGAAAATTCAGCAAAAAACCAATGCATTTTTTTGGTTCTTTGGGAATAGTGGCGTTTTTCATCGGATTTATTATCCTTATAGAATTGAGTATTGAGAAAATATTTTTTAATATAGGAGGCATAGCAGACAGGCCATTGTTCTTTTTGGGAATGCTTTGTACCATTATTGGAAGTCAGTTATTCCTGACAGGTTTTGTCGCCGAGCTAATTAGCCGCAATTCTCCCGGAAGAAATCATTATCTTATTGAAAAAAAGATTGGTCTATGATCAGATGGGAAGAAATCAGCTCCATCTTGTCAGAACATGACAATGTACTTCAGTTGGTTAGAAATGATACTCAATTACTCGAAGCGACAAAGACCTTTGCTGAAAAGGTGATTGAATGTTATAATAAGGATGGCAAGATCTTATTGTGTGGTAATGGTGGCAGTGCATCAGATGCCCAGCATATCGCTGCAGAATGGCAAGGCCGTTATTTACTGGAAAGAAGGCCCTTGCATGCAGAGGCTTTACACACCAATACTTCCTATATTACAGCTGTGGCCAATGATTTCGGATTTGAGTTAATCTATTCCAGGGCTGTTGAGGCTCAGGGTAGAAAAAATGATATCCTGATCGGATTGTCGACATCAGGCAATTCTCCCAACATTGTTGCAGCCATGGATCAGGGCAGGAAACAAGGCATGTTTTGCATCGGCATGACGGGTAATAAGCCGTATAGTTTGATGGAACAACATTGCGACCTAATGATCAAAGTTCCATCAACGGTCACTGCGAGAATACAAGAGATGCATATATTGATAGGGCATATTGTTTGCGAGCTTTCGGAGAGAGAGCTATTCGGGAAGGAATAGAATAACACAGAGAATTTATAACTGCTCGATTAAAAATTCCACCAGTTTTTGACTGATTAAATTAAATATAAAATTGAACTCCTATAAATTTGACAAATCCTACACTCTTTTCCTCGATCGTGACGGTGTCATCAATGACCGCATCATGGGAGCGTATATCACGAAATGGGAAGATTTTCATTTTCTGCCGGGAGTCATTGAAGCGATCCAAATTTTTAATAAAATATTTGCCCGAACCATTATTGTGACAAATCAGGCAGGTGTGGGAAAAGGTCTGATGAAAGAAAGTGACCTCGTTGAAATCCATCAAAACCTAATGCAGGAATTGAAATTGAATGCAACATATGTGGATGCCATTTACTCATGCACCAAACTCGCAACTGACCCCACTAATACCCGCAAACCAAATCCTTCTATGGCGCACAAAGCGTCATCGGATTTTCCTGACATAGATTTGTCAAAATCTATAATGGTGGGTGATACGGCGAGCGACATGAACTTTGGTCGAAACTTTGGCGCTGTTACTGTTCTTATAGAACATGATACAGATGAACAAAAAGGAATTGATCCGGCATTGGTGGACATGAGGTTTAACTCACTGTTGGAATTTGCAAAATCAATTGACAATGGATAATTGACAATGGACAATTGAGTCGGAGATTGAACCAATCAATTTTGAATTTTGAAGGTTGAATGTTGAATGAGGCGAAGATGAAACATTGTCAATTACCTGTTAAATTATATCCTTCTGAAACATTATGTAGAGGCATAAAACTTTTAGTCTATAACTTACAGGTTAAAATGGTCAGCATTAAATTTTTCATCTACAAATTAAAGTACTCAGATACTAGTACCCCGAAGGTGTTGACATTATTATAGTTTTGCCAGGAGAATGTGATCAGAACCCCGAAGGTGTTGACATTATCAAGTTTAATTGCTATTTAGAATTTACAATTGAAATGTGACTTAGGGCGATGAAATGGAAAGGCTGAGAATTAAAAAGCTGGTGGCTATTGGCTGATGACTTATCATGGGAGGGAAGATAGTTATGTTGTTAAATGATGGACAAGGGGCGAATAAGCTCGCAAAAAGTAGCTGCCATGTTTAATTTTATTACCTAACTTAGCATGAAAATCAATGAATTATGAAAAACAAATTTACGTGGCTTATTTTAATCATTTCCCTTGTATTTT
>JAYUWT010000461.1:0-8064 GCA_043753405.1 Saprospiraceae bacterium
GGAGTTGCTGGATAGCGGGATTTTTCCGGGGAGGGAGTTGTTTTCAAAAAAATAGTCGGAGGGAGTCCGAAAAAAGTCAAAAGTCGCTGGAAGTTTAAATCCTGCGACTTTTTTATGCTTTCACTTTTTTTTATAATGGCATTCCGGTTTGTACCCATTTAAAATTCAACATTCAATTCCGCATAACATCTGCGACCTCCATTCGTCGGTGCATCTGTAGAGCGGGACTCCGCCACGCTAGGCATTCAATATTCAACATTCAACATTTCCTCACTTCATAAGCCCCTGCAGCATGGCAACAATTGCCATTGAATGACCGTGACCCAGGTCATAATCTTCCTTGAGCCATTTGATGATATCAGATGCTTTAACATCTTTGATTAATTTACCTTCTGTAGCGTAACCTTTTTCATTTGCAAGTTTCCTGAAGTCGTTAGGACCCAGGCCTGTTTTGCTTTGAATTGTATTTAAGTATCCCTGGAAAGACATGGTTTAATTGTTAGTTGTTAATTATTAATTGTTATTCTTTTACTGCCAAAATTGAAGTTACTACCAATTTGCAAATCTTATGATTATAAAGTAAAATTCCCTTTATTTGCACAGCAAGGCTATCGGCTACTAGCCAATGGCCATTAGCCTTTCAAAATCTAAGTTTTCTGTTTCATCTGGGCTAAACTCTCCACTTTCAACTTTCAATTCTCAACTTTTTAAGTTAATTGTTATTCTTTTACAGCGAAGTTTGAAGTTACTATCTATTTGCAGATTTTATGATCAAGGAGTAAAACTTTCATAATTTCCAGGGCAAGGCCATCAGCTATCAGCCATTGGCCATCAGCCATTCCAATCAAAGTACTCTGGTACATCTGCGCTAACTCTCCTCTTTCAACTTTCAATTCTCAACTAATTAAGTCGGTTATGATAAAAATACGACACCATAAGTACTCCTAATAACATCAAAGGAAAAAATACACCAATTCCTATGCCATCAACATAATAATGGCTAATGCTTGCAAATAAAAAATCGAAGGTAAATCCTGCATAAGCTGCCTCCTTAAATCTACGAGGGACAGCTGGAACGGCCAATGCCACAGATCCAAGTACTTTAAACACCATCAGAACCGGTCCAAAATAATGTGGATATCCTAAATGGGCCATGCCTGCTTTAGATTCTTCTGTTTGATAAAAAAATAATGGCATCACACCCTCAAATAAAATTATGATAATTGTGGATATCCAGTAAATAATTTTGTCCCGTTTCATCTGCTAAATAAATTTAGATGAAAGTAAACTTATTTTTAAAATTCAGGATAATTATTCCTTTTGATATTATGCCTTCTTCGACCTCATAGCCTTGAAATGATCCAGTGAACCATCATGCACATAAATTTCATATTCTTCAGAATCCATTGCGATCAATGCGAGTTTTCCTTCGGCATCACAATGTACTCCCCATCCATAGGTTTTGGTAAGCGGAGAAGTGCGCATGCAGGGTTGCCCTTTGGAGAAAAACCGTTCTCTCTCGCTCACGAGTTCGCTGTTTGAGATATCATTTTTGACTACATAGGTGTTAAAGATTACATCATCGGAAGTGTAGGTATAAGGATTGGCCCGGATCATGTCATAGTGGATATTTGCTATTGATTGCTTTCCTTCCTTCACAGGTGGGATCTCTGATGTATCTTTTTTAATGTCAGGAGCCACTTCGATAAAGGTGTTGTAATAATTGGTCGTGTGTTTGCCCATGAGTTAAAGCAAATTAAATTGATTAAAATGGTGGGTGAAGTGTTTGTTGTGAAAGATCGTCCACTCCCGATGATCGAGTATGCCAAGCGTAGGATGCATCATCTTGCCATCCTTATTTTGTTCCCAGTATTCATGATACCTGTTGACCTCTTTCATAAGGATTGATTTAGCAGCATCGAGGTTCACAAATCTAAGAGGCAAAAGGTCTTCTCCGATCAGTGGCGCCCTGAATCCAACCGGAAACTCATTGTCTGTATCGATCAGATACGCTTTAAACTTCGCTGCCTTTTCTTCTGAAAACAATAAGGGGACAGATCGCCTACCATTAGAATATAAAACGATGGCAGAAATGTGCTCGATCATATGTTGTGGAGACATCTTACCAAATACAGGTAGGTGGCTGTCCTCGAGCTTATCGAGTATTGATAGGATTGCCGTGGTTTCTGAGATATTTACTGACATAAGTTTTCTTTGGCGCATTGGCGCTTTAGCATGTTGGCGCTTTAGCTTTTCGTTCTACTGTTTATTTATTCGTAAAATTGTAGTAAAGTTTTATACGGAAATTTACTTTAATTAAATTGGACATACAATTTCAACTAAACAAGCAAATGCGCTAACACCCAATGCTCTAAAGCGCTTTCTAAGCATCCAACTCACCCGCGATCACATTCATACTACTCATCGTAAGAATGGCATCCGACAACAATGAACCGGTTATCATCTCAGGATATGCCTGGTAATAGATAAAACATGGCCTGCGGAAATGTAACCTGTAAGGCGTTCGCCCTCCGTCACTGACCAGGTAAAATCCAAGTTCTCCGTTGCCCCCCTCGACACAACTATACACCTCACCTTTGGGGATCGGAGTTTCTCCCATGACTATTTTGAAATGGTAGATAAGTGCTTCCATGCTGCGATAAACTTCTTCCTTTTCGGGTAAGTAATACTCCGGAACATCTGTATGGTAATTGCCTTCCGGCAGATTGTCATAAGCCTGGTTGATGATACTTACACTTTGTAGGATCTCTTCCTGGCGAACCATGAACCTGTCGTAAGTATCTCCATTTTCCCCTACAGGAATACTAAAATCAAAATCTTCATAAGAACTATATGGATTGGATACCCGCACATCATAATCCACTCCGGCTGCACGAAGGTTTGGCCCAGTGAAACTATAGGCCATGGCCCTGTCTGCAGAAATAGGTCCGGCACCAATTGTCCTGTCCATGAAGATCCTGTTTCGTTCCAACAAATTTCCAAATTCACGGAATGATTTTGGAAATTCATCCAAAAAAGCTTTTAATTTGACATGAAAAACTTTTGTAAAATCTCTTTCAAAACCTCCTATGCGCCCAATATTGGTTGTTAGCCTTGCCCCACAAACTTCTTCATAAAGATCATAAACTTTCTCCCGCCATTGCATCATATAAGTAAATCCTGTCAAAGCTCCGGTATCCACACCTATTACCGCATTGCACACAAGGTGGTCCGTGATTCTAGCTAATTCCATGATGATAACACGCATATAATCGATCCGTTTGGTCACTGTAATGCCGGCTAGCTTTTCGACTGCCAGCAGCCAGCCTATATTATTGATCGGGGATGAACAATAGTTCATTCTATCCGTAAGTGTGGTGATCTGGTTAAATGGCCTTCTTTCTGCCAATTTCTCAAAAGCTCTGTGTATATAACCGATGGTTGGTTCTGCGCTGTGTATACGTTCACCATCCATTTTTAAAACATTCTGAAAAATTCCGTGAGTGGCAGGATGGGTTGGGCCCAGGTTGAGTGTGGCCAACTCTCCACTGATGCTGTCATAACTGTGCGTCTTTCCGTCAAGACCTATATTTTGCCATTTTTGAATATCCATATGTATGTTGTCATTTCCTGATTTTCTATTGACCTTAGTAATCAGTTTTTTTAGTTTTTATAAGTCCCCCTGACGCAGAAGCATTTGCTCATGCTTCGCAAATTTTCTGACTTCACTTTGTCCTTCATTCTTCAGGACATCGTTTCGTTTCACTTCCTTGAAAAGGTCACCTTTGGACCTTTTCTTCGTCGTTCACCCCCTCGGAGAGGGGGAAAATCTTCGAAAATTTTATCTACCGAAAAATCTATCTTCCTTATCCGCTCTGGTGGCATCTTCGAGGTGATATTGCTTGCGCATGGGGAAATAATCCATATCGTCCATATTGAGGATGCGTCGAAGGTCTGGATGTCCTGTGAATTCTATGCCATAGAAATCATATGTTTCACGTTCCATCCAGTTGGCCGCAGGCCATAGTATCGTTGCTGAATTTATTTTGGGGTCACCCATTCTAAAGAAAGCTTTTACCCGGATCCTTCTATTGGCCCTCCAGTTGTGAAGATGATAGATAACCCCTAATTCTTTTTCAACATCAGCAGGAATGTGAATGCCACAGAGATCGGTCAGGAAATGATATGATAAGGAAGGATCTTCTTTCAGAAAGCGCAATACATCAATGATGTCATCAGATGGTACTTCGATGGTCAGCATGGCATATGATTCATTAAAAGGGAGTTCCATACCCGGAAACTTTGTTTTCAGGGCATTTAAAATGTCTTCGTTGGTCAACATTTCCATTAATTGATATTATATTTTTCCATCAGTTCTTTATATTCATCAGAATGTCTCCTTCTCAGGAATTCATTTTTCGCCAGTTCCTGGATCTTTAAAATACCATCCATAATCTGTTCAGGTCGGGGAGGACAGCCGGGAACATAGACATCGACAGGAATGACCTTGTCAATACCCTGCAACACACTATAAGTATCAAAGATACCGCCACTACAAGCGCAAGCCCCTACTGAAAGAACCCATTTAGGTTCCGCCATCTGGACATAGGTCTGTTGAAGAATGGGACCCATTTTTTTAGCTATGGTGCCCATGACCATAAGGATATCGGCCTGACGTGGAGAAAAACTCATTCTTTCCATACCAAATCTAGCGAGGTCATAGTTGGAACCCATGGTGGACATGAATTCGATACCGCAACATGAAGTAGCAAAAGGTAATGGCCATAATGAATTTGCCCTCGCCAATCCTACCAATTTATCCAGTGAAGTAGCGAAGAATCCTTGTCCTTCAACTCCCTGGGGTGCTTCTACTATTTTTACATCAGGCATCTATAAAGATATTAAATTGATCAATAATTATTAAACAGGACTATCTGTCCCATTCAAGTGCACCTTTCTTCCAGATATATATAAATCCGAACATGAAAAATGCTATGAACATCAGAACGGCTAAAAATCCTTCCATACCCATTTCAATAAAATTAACAGCGTAAGGGTAGAAAAAGATCACCTCCACATCAAATAAAACAAATAAGATAGCTGTCATAAAGTATTTGATGGAAACAGGCATTCTTGCATTTCCCTCTGATTCGATACCACATTCCCAATTGGAATCCTTGAGTTTGTTCTTTCTTTTAGGCCCCAACATATGAGTCCCCCACAAGGTCACAACCACAAAACTCAAAGCCACAATCAACTGTATAACAATTGGCCAATATGCTGCTGATGTCATCTACTTTTATTAAACATGATAAACACAAAAATAGGATTTAAGCTACACTTTCATAACATTGGGAGTAAATTAAATAAATTAAGAGAAGAATAGTTGAAAATGGCTGATGGCTGATGGCTTTTAATAACAATGATTTAATCCCGAACTCCTATGAATGGGTAATGCGAACAGCGAGAGGCGAACAGCGAACAGTGGCGAAGATTGGAGTGATTTTCTTGATTTGCCTGATAAAAATCTGACTTATAGTTTAATAGATGATAGGTGATGAGTGATTGGTGATATCTGAGAATGGTAGAAGATTTATAATTTCGAACGTCCTTCTTAACCCCTTAACTTTAAAATCGGTGATAGGTGATTAGTGCATTTCTTCTGTCACCTCACCTCTGATTTCTGACCTCTGACTTCTATTTCCTGTCATCATTTCCCCAAAAATAGTACATATGATCCTCATCCACCTCAAACTCTGTAACCGGATATAAATTATTACCGATATCATTTGTTTTGGCTGTTTCGAGAGAGATGCCAACTGCATTAGTTTCCCGGGCGAGTTCTTTGGCCCGTTCGATGAGAAGTTTGGAGATCTTAAGTCCACGATGATCAGGAGCAACATACAGATCATTCAATAACCATATTCTTCCCATATTGGTGGAAGAAAAAAGCGGATATAATTGTACAAATCCAACGAGTTGATCATTATCATTTACCGCAACAAAGATCACAGACTCATTATTTTTTATCCTGTCTTGTAGAAATTGTTTTGCTGTGACCTTGTCTTCATCTTTACCATAAAATATACGATATTCATTGAAGAGTTCCACCAACTGGTCTATTTGTCTTATGGTTATTTCTTTGATGAAAATCACTTAATTATTTTTATGGCCTTTTTATGATTGATCTCCAGGATATAAACTCCTGGATTTAAATGTGAAAGATCTAAGAGCTTTGAAGATGTTGTTGCTCGATAAACCTCCTTTCCATTGATATCAATTATTCTGACTAAGTGGATAGGATTATTTTGATCTATTTTAATATAGTCGGAGAATGGATTAGGGTAAACCAAAATTTGTCCATGATCGGTCTTAGAGGTGGAAGAGATAATGGTATTCTGTACATTATATGTTGGATTTAATTCTATGAAATCCCCTGTTCCGTTTGGATACCGTCCATAGGTTTTCTCATCCCCGACAATAGGAAATGTCACCTGATCAATTATTACTCCTGAAGGATCACTCAGGATGACCGATTCGCCTGCAGCTGAAAGTTTGAAATTGCAATGCAAACCAGCCTGCTCCTGTTCTTCGTCAGCCCAGATAATAATATAGCTTTTAGGTGATATAGTAGCATTGGGGAAGACCCATTTGTCAGGTTCTGCAGGTTTGTCAGAAAGCCTATACCCAACTAGACTGATTGCCACATCGCTGTTGTTGTACAATTCAACCCAATCATCATATCCGCCATCCTGATCCTGAACGGTCTCGCTGTTAGACGGCATTAATTCATTGATGACCAATCCTTCAGCGTTTATTCGAGTAGCCAATGATATTGATTCTGCATCGCTATCTGTTGAAAGATAAATGCTCTGGGCATTGGATTGGAAAAAGGTGATAAACAATATAAAGTAAATAAAATGCTTCATAAATACCTGGTTTAAAAAAGTTGGAGCTCAATAGTGACCGTTTTGCTTCCAAAATTAACAGAATTGTGGTTGTCTGCTATTAAATTTTTTCTTTATAACTATAGCAATCTTGCTATTTGACTATGCGTAACAATTCTTCAATAAATTAAGATCTGTCGTCGCAAATTCGTCAAAAAGAATATTGCAATAATTTTATCAATATTATTTCAAGAGATGACTACAAAATAAAAAAAGGTGATTTGTAACACCTTATTCTATCATAGGCATATATTTCGCTCGATTTTCATATATAGCCCAAAGGTTAATCACTGTAAGGGCGAGAGCTATGGGCAGACCTTCCGGTGACTGGACGATGTGTGTCAATAGGATGCCTGTAGTGATGGGAAGTATAATTATTGCACCCAATGCCCTGTATTTATTCGTTATGAAGAGCGCACCACCTACGATCTCGACAACTGCTGCAAGGGGCAGCAACCATCCGATAGCCACAAATGCTTCTAATACTTTCTGAGCCTCCGGATTCATTTCAGGCAATGGCATATAATTAAAAAATTTGTTGAGGCCGGAGTTGATATACATCAGACCCATAAGTAAACAAAGAACAAATAAAATTTTCTTTTTCATAGTTTTTGATTTTTGGTTTAAATATACATGGATATATTGAAATAAAAAGCAGATTAAGGGAGAACGAGTGGAAAAATTAAAAGGAATCGGTGGAAAGTAGAAACAGTCGGAGGAAAGTCAGAAGAGAGTCGAAGGAAGGCACAGGCCAGAAATCAGAGCTCAGTTATCATACCAACTTAATATTCAATTATTTAGAATTGTCCATGGTTTCAAAAAATTCATTTTTTGCAGTTTCAAATGCATTAAGGGCATTTAAAATAAGTTGGATCCAATGCAGTAAACGTTTTGCATGAAAATAAAATGAATAATATAATGTATAAGCAGCTTTTCAAGATTGTTAATTTTGAACGTAAAATTATCTAAAAAGGATTTCTAATAAGTTATTTTTAAAAGAGAGAAAGAGGTATAATTAATTGCGATATAATTTGCATTCAATCCTCCCCCTATCCCCCTCCAAAGGCAGGGTCATTCAGTTCTAAATAGCAAATATAATAATTTGTTACATATAATA
>JAYUWT010000462.1:0-3131 GCA_043753405.1 Saprospiraceae bacterium
GTCAAAGTTGAATTGTCAATTGCACTGATATTCGGCAGGATCTGTACAAAGTCCAGGGACCTGAACGTCTTCCATAATATGAACATGGCGAGGAGAAATCCAAGATCACCGATCCTGTTCATGACGAATGCCTTGCGGGCCGCATATCCGTATTCTTTATTTTTGTACCAGAATCCTATGAGCAGGTAAGAACAAAGTCCTACCCCCTCCCAACCGAAGAACATCAAAAGATACGATGATCCCATGATAAGGGTTAACATGGAAAAAATGAACAGATTGAGATAAGAAAAAAACTTATAAAACCCTTCGTCATCATGCATGTAACCGATAGTATAAATGTGTATAATACTGCCTACGCCCGTTACGATCATCATCATCCATACGGACAACTGATCGATATAAAATCCAATATCAAGTGTGATATCACTCAGGCTCAGCCATGTAAACCAGATATACTGGATGGGCTGCCCGGTTTCTTTTATCTGTAAAAATAAGGCTATAGTAAGGAAAAATGGTATGATGACCATGAGGGATCCCAGGATCCCCACTATGGATTTGGGCATTTTTTTTCCAAACAAGCCATTGATCAAAAAACCGATGAGCGGAAGAAGTACTATGAATGGTATGGTTGCTGCCATTTTTTCTTATCCTTTCAGTTTATCAAGGTTACTGATATCCACAGATTTTGTATTTCTGTAGATCATGATTAATACCGCAAGTCCGACCGCTGCTTCTGCAGCCGCTACTACCATGATAAAAAATACGAAGATCTGTCCTGCCGCGTCGTTGAGGTAAGTAGAGAATGCCGCCATGAGCAGATTGACCGCATTGAGCATTAGTTCTATACACATGAGGACGACGATCATGTTACGTCTTATCAATACGCCGACCACACCGATCGTGAATAAAATAAGGCTCAGATATACATAATGATCTACAGGAACACCATTGATCATTGCTGTGACTTGGTTCATAGGTGGATATTATTGTCGGTTTGATCTTTTTTACCTACCATAACGGCACCCACCATAGCTGCGAGAAATAAAATAGAAGCTATTTCAAATGGAACCACAAAATCAGTAAATAATACCTTGCCCAGGTTTTTTGTTAGTCCTATATTTTCGACCACAGGCCCGGGACTTGAAACCAGTCCGGCTCCTTTCATGGCGCCCACCATTGTCACCAGCAACAAACCTGAAGTTAATACTCCTATGAATTTAAATCTCGTGGATTTTTGAGGTTCTGTATCTTTATTTAGATTGAGCAGCATCAGGACGAACAGGAATAGCACCATGATAGCTCCTGCGTATACAATGATATGCACTACAGCGAGAAACTGTGCATTCAAAATAATATATTCTCCGGCAAGGCAAAACATGGTAAAGATCAGGGCCAGTACACTATGAATAGGATTATTGGACGCCACTACTACAACAGCGGAAAGCACAGACATAATACCCAGGACATAGAAAAGGATCTCACTCATCTTTATTTATCAAAGTTTTTATGTTTTTGACGAAATGAGACATCAATGCGTTGATCTATTGGTTCCACCAATTTGTCCTTGCCATAGATGAATTCTCCCCTTCCATATTCAGTATCCACAAGGCGGTCAGTTAAGAATATTGCTTCCTTAGGACATGCTTCTTCACACAAACCACAGAAAATACATCGCAACATATTGATCTCGTAAATAGCTGCATATTTCTCTTCACGATATAAGTGTTTTTCGTCTTTTTGTCTTTCACCCGCTACCATAGTGATGGCCTCCGCCGGACATGCAATAGCGCATAGTCCGCATGCAGTGCAGTTCTCCCTGCCCTGGTCATCTCTTTTCAGTACGTGCAGACCTCTGTAGACCGGAGAACGTGGTCTTTCCTGTTCGGGCCACTGGACCGTTACAGATTTTTTGAAGAAGTGTCTCAACGTGATAGCCATGCCGCTAAAAATAGCAGGCAAGTAAGCCCTTTCCAACAAGGACATTTTCTTGTTGCTTACTTTTTTGGATCTATTGGTTAATGACTGCATATATCCCGCAATAATAAATAAATTATAACAATTAGCTGACAGAAAAGGTGAAAAACTCATTTGGATAAGGGATATTATAAAAACTGAATAAGTATTGACCGGATTGGCCTGTAGAAGTCACAGATACGCAACTTAATGCAACTAAACATTAAATCTTTTGGTTAAATCTATCAAACGAAACGCATTATGGATACACTGCAATCTTTCCTGATGGGAGACGAACCCTGGCCTTTTTTATTTGAGGTCATGTTAAGGAGTTTGATTGGTTTTGTCACAGTAGTTATAGGAATAAAGATTACGGGCAAACGTGGTGTCAGGCAACTTTCATTGTTTGAACTGGTAATAATCCTGACCCTGGGATCTGCCTCGGGTGATATCGCTTTTTACAATGATGTGGGAATATTACCAGCTGTCCTTACCATATTGACCATTGTTTCTCTTTACAGGATCGTGACTTTTCTTTTAATAAAATCAAGGGCTATCGGTAAATTTATCGAAGGCGAAGCAATCATTCTGATCGAAGATGGACGTTTTACCTCATCTACGATTAAGGAGGAAAATATTTCTTACGATGAATTTTATATGGAATTACGCCAGAGTGGAATAGAACATATAGGTCAGGTGCGCTACGCAATTTTGGAGGTAGATGGAGATCTGAGTGTTTACAAAAATGAGGGTTCAGAAATTAAACCCGGGCTCCATATTTTACCACACATTATTAAAGATTTATATGAAGAGATCCCGGAAGGAGGATTATATGCCTGCGTATATTGTGGTGAAACATCCAAACAAAAGAAGGGAGCAAAACCTAAATGTTCCTGTGGCCGTTCAAAATGGGGTAAAGCATCTACCCGCGATTGCCAAGAAGAAAATATAAACACCAAAAATAGTAAATAGACTTGTTTCACACTTTCACTATTTTTTTACATTTAAATTATTAATATGCCATACAGCAACCTCATAGAGTAATAAAAAAGAAATTGGTTCATAATAAATAACAATTAAAGAAATATATAATGACTATTGCGGAATTACAACAGAGCATTAAAGACAAAGAATTACGACTAAGCCAACTGAGGATTATGGATACCAACCGGTTAAAA
>JAYUWT010000463.1:0-3128 GCA_043753405.1 Saprospiraceae bacterium
CAATATTCAAAGTAAAAAGTTTGCAAAAACAAGGTGCCATAGGAGCACAATTTATTTATTCTGTCATAGTTAATAAGAAAGGTCAAGTATGGTTCGGAACTGATGGAAAAGGCCTATGGCTGTTAGAAGATGAACAATTGGTCCCTTATCCTAATAATACATTGATCTCCAATAGATCTGTACAATCAGTATTATCATCAAACAATCAATTGTTAGTTAACCTGGATGGCAATGAATTAATATCCTTATCAACAAATGATAAAAAAGGAAAAAACACCATTTCCTATTCTGCCAATAACATTTCCGGAATAATAAATGTAGATGGCATTTGGTCTGCTGTTTATAGTGATGGAAAAATCCTCCTGGTAAATAATCAAAACTCAGGTACTATTCTTTTTGATAAGTTGTTTGAAAATGAAACATTCATCCCAACTCTCAACAGTGCCACCAGTACTACTGACGGAACTGCGATCATCTGTACTGACAGATATCTTATACAGATCTCCAATACTCATCTGATAAAAAGAGTAGCACCCGGTACAGTAATTCATTCTGTTCAATCCAATCTGAACAATGAGGAAGGGTTACAGCATAATTTCAAATCCGATGAGAACACCATAGACATTAATTATTCGGGGGTCTGGTTCAATGATCCATCAAAAATAAGTTTCAGATATCAACTTAAAAATTATGAAAATCAATGGAATACCACCTTAAATAAACATGTATTTTATACCAATTTACCTCCCGGTAATTTTAATTTTAATATCGAAACAATTGGTGGGACAAATGATTCTATTCACAATCCTGTTAATTATGTCTTCAGCATCGCGAAGCCTTATCATGCCACATGGTGGTTTCGCCTTACTGTTGCAATGGCAATTATAACCGGACTTTATTTATTAATAACTTCTTTAGAAAGAAATAGAAAGAAAAAACAAAAACTAGAAAAAGAAAAGTTAGAAGCACAAATTAATATTTTAAAAAGCCAGATCAATCCTCATTTTCTCTTCAATAGTTTTAATACCCTCACAGCACTGATAGACGAAGATCCTAAAAATGCCAGCCTTTATGTAGAAAAACTGTCCGGATTTTACCGTGCATTATTAACTTTGAAAAACGATGTCCATACTGTCGCTGAAGAACTAAATATTCTTAATGATTTTTATTTTTTATTAAAACAAAGGTTTGGAAATAATTTAGATCTGGAAATTATTATTCCTAATCGAACAAGCTTAATCCCGCCGCTCACTTTTCAACTATTATTTGAGAACGTGATCAACCACAATGTGATATCAACGACTAAACCAATGAAAGTCAAAATAACTCAACTCGAAGATCTGTCCATTTTATTTGCTAATGATAAACAAGTAAAATCATCTAATTCATCCGGAGTCGGAATAGGCCTCCAGAATATCAAGAACAGGTACAAATTGATGTTTGGCAAAGAGATTAAAATTGATGAAGAAGGAAATGTATTTTCAGTAAGGCTACCTTTTGTAGATAAGTAAAATCAAAATGTTGAATGTTGAATGTTGAATGTCGTAGCTGATTGTGCCGTCTGATCTCTGAAGTCTAGAGTCTAGTATCTGAAACAAATAAGAGGGAATTATACTTACCATATAATTCCCTCTTATTATTTAAACATCATCCTTTAAAAAAAATAGAAACCTTCTTTATGCGGGTAGTTGATGATGTAAAGATGAGTTCATTTTTATTTCTATACATCATCCTTTATGGCTAAAATTCAAAATGGTAGTTTTTCTTTATCGGCCTAATGGTTTATATATGGTTATTTATGCCGATTAAAATTTAAGATCATAGATCTCAATGATGTTTTTTAATATACTATCAAAGTCTATCTTCAGGTCAACCAACTTTCCTGTGCGGATATCCATCACCCATCCATGCACCTGCAATCCCCTCAGTTTATAAGCTTCCTGAACGGCAGCTGTTTTGATCAGATTAACACATTGTTCCTGGACATTAAGTTCAACCAATCTGTCATACCGCAATTCCATATCTTTTATACTATTCAATTCAGTTTTATGCAATCTGTATACATCCCGGATGTTTCGCAGCCATGGATTTAAAATGCCAAGATCCTCAGGTTGCATAGCAGCTTTAACTCCCCCGCAATTGTAATGCCCGCATACCACAACGTGATCCACCTTTAAGTGTCTTACTGCATAATTAAGAACAGACATGACATTGAGATCGACATTGTTTACAAGGTTTGCGATGTTTCTGTGGATAAAAGCCTCTCCTGGTTGAGCTCCCATGATCTCTTCGGCAGTCACCCGGCTGTCAGAACATCCAATATATAGGATATTCGGATTTTGACCTTTCGAAAGTTTTTTAAAATATTGAGGATCGTTTTTTAATTTTTCATTGATCCACTTTTCATTGTTTTTAAAAACATTTTTAATATTCACGCTGCAGTATTTTTTAACAATATAACCCATAAAACCTTGGTTTATGAAAAATGTTGATTTATTTGATGGATAATTTTGATTTTATGGTTCCCGGCTGTGGAGAAACTAATGCTCATATTATGCCGGGGTCGTAAAAAATTATAATCAAAAAAATTCAGACTTTAATTTAACTATATAATAAGTTGTTTTACTGAAACTTTAGTTGTAGTTTTGCGTTTAAGGATAAATAAAGAAATAATAATGAGTGAACAAAGGCAATTGACAAAGGCAGAAGAAGAGATCATGCAATATTTCTGGCAAATGGACAGGTGTACCGTTTCTGATATTATTGCCAAAATGGAAGATCCTAAACCACCCCATTCTTCGATTTCGACCATTGTTAGAATTTTAGAACGCAAAGGATTTGTTGGTCATAAAGCATATGGCAGGACTTATGAATATTTTCCATTGATAACGAAAGAAACATATTCCAACCAAAGTCTTAACAGGTTAGTTAATGACTATTTTGAAGGATCATTTTCCGGATTGGTTTCGTTTATAGCTCAGGAGAAAGATATTGATCTCAAAGAGGTGACTGAACTGATGGAAATATTAAATAAAAACAGTAAATAATCCGGTTGTGGAAATATTGACCATAGCAATAGTGACTGTAACAGTCTGGACGATCCTGCTGTTACCCTATGTGTTATGGTT
>JAYUWT010000464.1:0-3127 GCA_043753405.1 Saprospiraceae bacterium
TGTTGATCTTTCAGCTTTTACAGGTAAGATCTATATTGCATTTAGATATACTGGTACTTCTGCGGCAAATACTACTTCATATAGAGTTGACAATGTAAAGATCGTTGACAAATAAGATCTAAGCTTCCTAAAAGCTGAGGCCCGGTTCATGAAAGTGGATCGGGCCTTTTTTTGTAATTATTAATTATAAATTATTAATTATAAATGGACAGCGTTGGAAATGTTCAATGTATTGAATAGTTTAATATCGCTATTATTAATGTGTGTTCATTTTGCCTTCTAATTCAGTTTTTTGAACTTTTTAAATTGGCGGGATTTTACATTATTAACGCAAAACAACAAACCTATCTTTTGGAAATCAAGATCCCAGGTTTATGGTCTAGAGTCTAGAATCTAGTGTCTGATTACCCTATAATAAACACTGCCGGCACATCATCCCTCAATATTTCACCTTTCATTAGCTTCCATTCCCGGATCGTTAAAGTTTTTGAAAATGCAGCGGGTCCGGTCAGTCCTATGTGGATTGATAATTTAGAATTGGACTTGAGGGTATTGATAACTGCTTCAAACATCTTTTTGTTTCTGTATGGGGTCTCAATGAAAATCTGGGATTGTACATGTTTGATCGCATTGGATTCGAGCAAACGAAGCCTTTTGTTTAATTCTTCTTTATCTGAAGGAAGATATCCATGAAAAACAAAACTCTGTCCCGAAAAGCCACTGGCCATCAGGGCAAGTAACAAAGAACTGGGCCCGACCAAAGGCACAACTTCGATTCCGTTTACATGAGCCCAAGCAACGATCTCTGCACCCGGATCAGCGATACCGGGACAACCGCTCTCAGATAAAATACCTATTGAATGCCCTTTTGTCAATGGTTTTAATAATTCTACCAAATCTAATTTATCATGTTTTGGGATTTCATCGACATATAATTCATTCTGAGGTTTTGGATGCCCTAGCATTTTAATATATTTTCTCGCCGTCTTTGTGCGCTCTGCAACAAAATGGTCCAATTGAAATAATACATCCAGGGTTGCCTTTGGAATGGTGTCAATTCCTGTTTCATCGATTGGTACAGGGATTAGGTATATCTTGGCTGTTTTTATCAAAATTACTGACAGATTTTGAATGCAAAAGTAATTCCAAATGGCTTATCTTCGCAGTGATATGTCAGATTTAAACCAAAAAGAAACATACAATATCCATTTACCCGTCTTTGAAGGTCCTTTTGACCTTTTATTATTTTTTATTGAAAAGGATGAACTGGACATTCAAAACATACCGATCGCGAAAATAACCGGTGATTTCCTGGCTTATATCCGGAGCATGGAAGAGATCAACGTAGATCTGGCCAGTGAGTTTATCCTTACTGCAGCAACACTTATGAGGATCAAAGCAAGGATGTTATTGCCATTGAGAAAAAATGAAGACGATCAGGAAGATGATCCCCGTGCCGAACTTATCAACAGGATCCTCATTTTCAAAAGCTTCAAGGATATTGCTATTGAACTGTCAAGATTTGAGGAGTTGAAATCTCAAATGCATCAGAGAGGCAGCATTTCTGATGATCTTAAACGTATTCAGAATGCTTCTGTAAGTTATAACGAACTCGAATCAGCCAATCTCTATCAACTGATAAAAACATTCAAGAGACTGATCTTAAGGTTTAATGACAAAGAAAATGGGATAGTCCATCATTTGGTTGATTACCCATACAATGTCCGGGATTGTAAAGAAGATATTATTACTTCATTGCAGAAAAACAGAAAATGTTCTTTTGAAGATATTTTTAATCGTTGCGAAAATAGAATTCATGCCATCGTATTATTTCTATCCTTGCTTGAATTGATAAATCAACAAATAGTAAGTATTGCGAACGGATGTAACATTAATTCATTTTGGATCATTGAAAAGCCTTTTTCTGATATGGAAGTATCTGATACTTTTGACAAATAGGTTTGAAGATTGAGTATATAAAATGAAATTTAATATTAAGAAGGATTTATATTTTATGAATAAATTATAAAATCAAATGTAGCTCAATAAGTTAACAATCTAATGTTATTACTTCTGTGTATTATTGTGTTGATTAATTTTGATTTAAATGATCTCTTTAAAAAACTTACATACATTTCATTGTGAGGTCGATGCCCGTTCAGTTATCGATATCTCCAATGTGCAACAGTTGCAACTTCTTTATGAAGAAGGGTTTTTTAAAAAGAAACCCTGGATGTTTCTCGGTGGAGGCAGTAATGTTCTTTTTTTAAAAAATTATGAGGGTACGATCTTGCTGAATATGCTGAAAGGCAGGACTATCCTTACAGAATCAACAGAAAGTCATCTTACCATGTTGAATATAGCATCAGGAGAATTGTGGCACGATACAGTTTTGTGGACACTTAAACATAATTTGAATGGTATTGAGAACCTGTCACTCATACCGGGTACAATGGGAGCGGCACCTATGCAGAATATAGGAGCTTACGGGGTTGAATTAAAAGAGGTTTTTCATTCTTTACAAGCTTTTGATGTAAAGACCGGAGAACTAAAGACTTTTTTTAAAGATGAATGCAGATTTGGGTATAGAGATAGTATTTTTAAAAATAAATACAAAGACCAATTGATTATTCTGTCTGTTCAGTTGCAATTGAGAAATGATGGGATTACCAATATCCAATATGGAGATCTGCTCAAAACATTGAATGAAAATGGCTCGCAGGAGTCATTCACTCCTGCTCAGGTTTCCGAAGCTGTGATAAGTATAAGACAAAGTAAATTGCCTGACCCCGATGAGATCGGTAATGCCGGTAGTTTTTTTAAAAATCCGGTAGTAACTCTTGCGCAATTCAATAAATTGAAGATGGATTTTGAAGAGATACCGGGTTATAAAACCGGTGACAACGAGAGAAAAGTTCCGGCCGGATGGCTTATCGAACAATGTGGATTTAAGGGTAAAAGAATAGGGGATACGGGCTGTCACGTTAAGCAGGCGTTAGTCCTTGTCAATTATGGTGAAGCGTCCGGTGAGGAAATCATGGAACTGGCGAAAACTATACAATTAGCTGTGTCGGAAAAATTTGACATCCATTTAATTCCCGAGGTAAATGTAATAGGTTAGAAAAAT
>JAYUWT010000465.1:0-7997 GCA_043753405.1 Saprospiraceae bacterium
TCTGCCATTCTTGTACTTTTCATTTCTAATGTAGCGCATCTTCAAGCCCCTTCCGTGGTAATCACAGGTAAGGTGACAGGATACAATCCTATCGGAGTAGCAAATAATGTTACACTTGTAATAAATGGAGCTTCAGTAGATATAACTTTGAATTCAAATGGGGAATTCACTTATGGCGTACCCGGTTCACCATCAATTCCGATTAAACTTGAAATCAAAAATAATAAAGACTTTCTGAATGGTGTAAATGTGGGGGATATTATTAAGGTGGTAAATCATATTTTAGGTAGAACTGTTATTGTTCAGCCTCACACATTTATTGCTGCTGATGTTAAAGTTGATGGCAATATAAGTGTATCAGACATTGTGGAAATAAGAAAATTGATCCTGGGAAAGAGTAATAAATTTTCTTCAGATAAATCATGGACGTTTTTTGATGCCAATTATCCGCTTACTACGCTCAATTGGTCATCTGTTCCAAAATTTATTATGTACGATCCAAACAATCCCGTAACAATACATTTCAAGGCAGTCAAAACCGGTAATCTGGATTATTAAAATTATTTGAAATAAAATAATATTAATTTAAAAAAAGCCGGCTCAAATTGACCGGCTTTTTTATTCATTAATTTATTATTTCTATAACGTTTCTTTCAGCCATCTGAAAAATTCATTGTGCCAAACCAGGCTGTTGTGAGGCTTAGTGACCCAGTGCCCTTCATCAGGATAAATGATCAATCTGGATTTCAACCCTTTAAGTTGAGCTGCCTGATAAGCTTCCAACCCCTGAGTGTAGGGCACCCGATAATCTTTTTCACCTTCATAAATCAGGATCGGTGTATCCCATTTGTCCACAAAGTTGATAGGGTTATGCTCAGTATAAGCTTTTGGCTGTGGCTTCTGCCAGTATGGGCCTTTTAGATCAAAATTGGCAAACCACAATTCTTCTGTAGCACCATACCAACTTTCCATATTAAATAGTCCACAGTGCGCTATAAAAGTTTTAAAACGCTTCTCATGTTTCCCTGCTAACATATAAACCGAATAACCTCCATAACTGGCACCTACAGCGCCTAGCCTCGTTTTGTCAACATATGGCTCTTTGGCCATAACATCGATCGCTGTCATATAATCACGGATAGCTTGTCCGCCCCAATCTCCCGAGATAGCTTCATTCCATGCCTGTCCGTGACCCGGCATACCACGACGGTTAGGTGCAACTATAATGTAACCATTGGCCGCCATGAGCTGAAGATTCCACCGGAAAGAATAAAATTGTGTCAGTGCGCTTTGTGGCCCACCCTGACAGTATAATAAAGTTGGATATTTTTTAGAAGGATCAAAGTTCGGTGGATATACTATCCACGATAAAAGGTCTTTGCCATCTGAGGCTTTTACGATCTTCTTCTGTACCTTGCTCAATCCAATTGAGCTGTAAATAGCATCATTTACATGGGTTAATTGAGTTGCTATTCCATTTACAGGATTGACGGCATATATTTCAACTGCATGATTAAAATCAGTTCTTTGCGTTATCAAACTTCCATCAGCACCGATTCCGATGATAGCGCTATAATCATGTTCATCTATGGTGATCTGACGTATTGTACCGCTTGGGTTGCCTTCCTTACCATTGGTGATCTTTACTTCAAATAAACTTGTCAGTCCATTCATAGGCGCCACAAAATAGATCTTGTCTGAGGTATGGTTCCACACTATTTGATCTACAGTGCCGTCCCAATTTTGAGTGATATTTACTTTTTTTCCCGATCTCAGATCAGCTACCCAAAGACTATTTTTATCTGACTCATAACCATCCCGGGGCATTGATGTCCAGGCAAAATGTTTACCATTGGGTGCAAATGCCGGGCTTTTGTCATAACCCATCATGCCCAGGGTAAAATTTGTTGTTTTACCTGTGTTTATATCATAGAAATATATGTCAGAATTGGTACTTTGTGCATATTCCTTGCCTGACTTTTTAACTGAAACATATGCTACCATATTGCCAGCCGCATTCAAAGCATACTCTTCAGACCCGCCATATGGTTTTGTGGGTGCATCATAAGGCTCTTTTTCCATGATATCGGTCGCTTTGTAACTTCCATCTGTCTGTTTGATACCCACGAAGATGTGATTGTATTCTCCATCTTCCCATTCAGTCCAATGCCGGTAAGTCAGATCATCATAAATTCGAGCTGAGCTGGTTTTAAAATCCGGATATAGTTCGGAAGTTTTCTTGTCAATTTTGACCTGCTGGGACCATACTGCATTTCCGGATGACGCCGAAAACAAAGGACTTTCGGCATTATCCAGTCCGGCTGGTAGCTTAGATGCAGTAGACCTCCATTTCCCTTCAGATGAAAACAAGATATTGCCATCCGGCAGCAAAGCGGCTCCGTCAGCGGAAATCCCTTTGCTTACAGATTTAATACCTTTACCATCAATGCTCATGGTAGAAATAAAATTACTCCTCTTTCCTGATTGAATATCGTAGGTAGTGACATTGTAACATATAGATCTTCCATTATCATAAACAAAAGAACCGCTGACGCGTCCGAGTGTCCACAACAATTCGGGTGACATAACATTTTGTGCCGGGAGGCAGTATATCACACAAAAAAATAATAAACTGAATAAATACTTCATTATAAGAATTTTAATTTTTCAAACATTTACATCCTGACCATTACAAAGTCCCTCATAAAATACCCACTTCCTATATCGAAATCGCCCAAAGCCTCAATGATAAATCCATTTTTAAAGTAAAAATTTACCGCTTTGAAATTTCGTCTGTTGACATGCAGTTTTATTTTTTGTCTATCAGTAGCGAGGTCGGAGATAATCGTCTTCATTACCTCGGTTCCCATTCCTTTCTTTTGAATATGGTTACTGATGTAAAATTTATGTATAAAAAGATGCTCCGGTTTTTGTTCAAGATCCAGATATCCGATTTGTTTTTTTTCATCAATTATGATATAATAAACATGACCATGATTCATACTTTTTCTCAGTGAATCATCCGAATAAAACAATGAAAGCATGTAGTCGACCTGATGCTGGCCGAGATTTTCAACATAGGTTGCCTGCCATATCTCATGAGCAAGTTCGCGTATAAAAGGCAAATCTGCTTCTTTTGCCCTGACAATATATTTCATTTGCAAACCTAAGATTTTTAAGGCTTAAAAGTAAGTGTAAAGCTGAATATAAACTTATCAAAATAATAAATTTGATATCCAAAATATTATATTAAACTTCTTTGAGATGTTAACCAGCTTTTTTAATAAGTACTTCCTGATCTGAAAAGATCATCCATGAATAATCATAAACGTAGTGAAGTAATTTTCCCTTGATGTTTGTGTGGATACTTGTCATATAATGCCAGTTAAATTTCTTGCTATCCAGTAGTTTTCTCGTAACTTTTTTTTGTTTGCCGCTATCTCCGAGAATTTCATAGAGTATAGACCGATTCCGATGCAGGATATTGTCAGCAAGTTTCGAAGCTTTGATAGTTTTTGACAATAAAATCCTATGGTAAATTGACTTGCATTGGATTGAACAAAAAATCCTCCCCTTCCGACCGTTGAAGCCTGAAGAGCACAATTTGCATTTGCCTTTCATAAATGTATAATTTTTGGTGTTTGAAATTGATTTGAAAAATAATATTGTTAGGTGTAAGGCAAAATTAATGAATTAAGTTAATATTGAAAACTAAACTTAATAAAAAATTAAGATATTTTAAGGGATTAAAAAGTTAGTTGTTGTAGATAAATTAGCCTGAGATTCAAAAGGGTATGGTTCAGAACGGTTCGGAACGGTTATTAATAATGTTTATCCTTTCAGAACGGTTCGGAACGGTTAGCAATAAAATTTATCAGTCCAGAACGGTTCGGAACGGTTAGTAAGAAAATTTATCAATCCAGAACGGTTCAGAACGGTTAGCAAGAAAATTTATCAGTTCAGAACGGTTCGGAACGGTTATTAATAATGCTTGTTTGTTTGGAACGATATATATTGCTGTTTACCAGTTCAGATCAGTTCAGAACGGTTCGGAACAGTTCGGAACAGTTCGGAACGGTTAGCAAGAATCTTTATCAATTCGAATCAGACCATAAGTCATTGTTTTTGATTGGATTACAATTCATTAATTCAACCAACCATCATATTTTCAATCTTGTGATATTTAAATCATCAATTTTAATTAAATTTGAAAGGACTTAACTAATTTTCTTTATTGTCATCATAATGAAATCAATATTCAATAAGGTTACAAGAGTTGAACTGATCGCACGAATCTCCTCACTCAATGAAAACAGTTTAAGGCTATGGGGCAAGATGAATTTGTATCAAATGTTGAAACATTGCATTCTATATGAAGAAATGATCGTAGGTAAGAATAAATATAAAAGAGTTCTAATTGGTCGCTTGCTAGGACGTCTGGCTCTCAAAAATGTCATGAGAAATGATAATCCGATGATCCGCAATGCGCCTACTGTGCCGGAACTGAGGATCAACGAAAATGGCGAAATTACAGCTGAAAAAAATAAATGGATAACTCTGATTGAAGCACATGAACACTTCTCAAATCAAAACTTCGTCCATCCATTTTACGGTATGATGACCATAGAGCAGATAGGTTATCACGCCTACAAACATGCAGACCATCATCTGCGACAGTTTAACGTTTGAAATATTATTGTATGAAAAATATATTCATTCTTATCGCGACTTTTATAATCATTACGCTATACTGTGCTTCCTGCAAAGAAAGTAATCATAAAACTGCCTCAGGATCATTTTCCTATTATGAGAATTCTGATACTTCAGTTCAGGACGGGGGTGTGGAATTAATAGACATTACAACTCCAAAAGGCAAATACAAGGTATGGACAAAAAGATTTGGCAATAATCCATCCATCAAAGTATTACTGCTAAATGGTGGCCCGGGCGCTACACACGAATATTTTGAATGTTTTGAAAGTTTTTTCCCTGAAGAAAGTATAGAATTTATTTATTATGACCAACTAGCTTGTGGCAATTCTGATAATCCGAAAGATACCTCACTTTATGATCTCCCCAGATATGTAGAGGAAGTGGAACAGGTCAGGATTGCTTTAAAACTTGATAAAAATAATTTTTATTTATTAGGTCATTCCTGGGGAGGCATCCTAGCTATGCAGTATGCACTTAAATATCAAAGTAATATTAAAGGACTCATCATCTCAAATATGATGGCAAGCGCACCGGTATATGGAAAATATGCAGATGAAGTGCTTGCTAAATTAATGGATCCATTGGTTCTGGATACCTTAAGGACATTGGAGAAAAATAAAGATTTTGGAAATCCAAAATATATGGGTTTACTCATTCCCCACTTTTACAACAAACATATTTGCCGTTTGCCTGTATGGCCTGAACCTATTGACCGGTCATTTTCTAAAATGAATACGGATTTGTACGTTTCCATGCAGGGGCCGAGTGAGTTTGGTATTTCAGGGAAACTGACGAAATGGGATGTTAGCAAAGAATTAAAAAATATTAAGGTCCCGACACTTGTAATAGGCGCCACTCATGACACAATGGATCCTGAATATATGGAATGGATGAGTACACAATTTCCAAATGGCCAGTTTCTGCTTTGTCCTAATGGAAGTCATATGTGCTTTTATGATGATCAGAAAACTTATATGGAAGGATTAATTAAATTTCTAAAAGAGGAAAAATAATTCAGAAAATTAAATTATTAAAGACATATAAAGTCAAGCATTGTTAAATATTTTTAAGTATTAGATTTCTTTATTGTGAAAAAGGAGATTATCATAATTGAAAATCTGGCAGCTTTTGAAAAGTTGATAAATAAGGATGAGCGACCTTATGACATTAATATGATGGTAATGCCGGGCACCTTGCAGGACAAACACAAAAATGTAGACACAAAGAAGGGGATTCTTCCACTGCGCAGACAATTCAATCTAGTCTATTTATTATTGGATGGTGTACATGACGTCCATCTGGGAGCTGACTACAGGTATTTAAAAAAAAATGACCTTGTCATTGTTCCTGAATCATTCTTGTATGCTTCAACAAATGTCCGGGATTGTGTTGGCTTTTGTATCCATTTCAAATCTGAATTTATTCAACCCTTACTTACCAAGCCATTTAAGGAGGAGTTCGCTTTTTTTGACATGGAAGCAGAACATATCATTAATATTTCTGACGAAGAAAGTACATTGGTACAACAATCTTTCAAGGACATTATAGGAACCTATGAAAGTTTTTCAATTGAAAAGAATAATCTACTCAGGAATTACATTTACATCCTCCTGCTTAGGATCCGCGATATTTACCGTCCACATGCAAAAAAAATATTGAGTTCAGCAACGCGTTCTATGAAGATCACCAATAATTTTAAACACCTCGTTGAAAAAAACTTTATTGAAATGCGGGAGGTCCAGGATTATGCAAAACTTCTTCATATAAGTCCGAAACATTTATCTGACTGTACCAAAGAACATACAGGTCAGTCACCCAGAGACATAATAAATTCCATGCTCTTACTGGAAGCAAAAGCAGAATTGCGTTCTTCTGAAAAAACAGTAAAAGAAATCGCATACCAGTTGAATTTTGGAGATCAGTCACATTTTAGCCATTTTATAAAAAATCAAACCGGGGACACTCCGCTACAGCTTCGAAAAAAACTCTGATATATACATTTAATGCCGACATTTATACAAGGTTTTTACTTGCGCTACATAGCATCTTTGTATTGTAAAAAATTATTAATACTTTAAAACAAATTAAGATGAAATCAATTATTTTTTTTCTTATCGGAGCAATAAGCACTATGCTTGTTGCATTTACTTTTAATACTCACGAAAATGATTTTTCCCGCAAAGCTGAATTAAAAAGTTTTAGTAAACCGGATGAAGTCAGAGAATTTCCACTTGGCAAATTAGAGCTCGTCAAAATTGGTGGAGTATCCATTGGAAGGGCAACTTTACAACCGGGCTGGAAATGGTCAACTTCTGTTCAGCCTATCGCAAAAACCAAAAGCTGTGAAGCACCTCATTTTCAGTATCAGTTATCAGGTGTGATAATGGTCAAAATGGATGATGGGACTGTCTTTGAAAGCAGGGCGGGTGATGTATCTCTGCTCCCTCAAGGTCATGATGCCTGGGTTGTGGGTAATGAACCGGTGGTGGTTGTGGATTTTCAGGGTATGACTGAATATGCCACGCACAAATAAATGTTCTGGAAATTGTCCTGAATTGCTTTTAAGAACAAGTAATTCAGGACAATTTTTTTCCTGTTAGGATACCAATTGTCCACGACTTGTCTATTTTATTATCCCAGGTTCTTCATAAAGATTGCATTCGCTTTGACAGCCTCCAATGGACTTCCTCCGGGATATGCTTCCTGCTCGACGATATAATGTTTCATACCGGTTTCATGGGCTGTTTTGAGGATCTTAGGCCAGTTTATAATACCTGTTCCCAGATCGACAGAGTTTTTGCCATTATCCCCCCCCGGGGTTTTTGTATAATCCTTAATATGACATAATTTAAAACGGCCTTTGTATTTTTTTAACCAGGTTTCTATGTTTTCCCCTGCAACGACAACCCAGTACATATCCAGTTCAAAGTCTACCAGTTCGGGATCAGCGATCTCCATCATAATATCCTGCGGATACCTCCCTTCTATCTTTTTAAAAGAATAATCATGATTGTGATATGCGAAACGAATGCCGTTCTTTTTGCAGATCGCTCCTTTTTCATTAAAGGTAGCAGCAAACTTTTTATAATCTTCTACTGATTTCTGAGGGCCAATCCATGGACAGATAAGATATTTCATCCCTGTCTGGGCTGCATGAGCAGCTTTTTTTTCAAAATCCTTGCCGATATCACAATGTGATGCCACTAATGTCATCCCCAGATCATCTATATATTTTTTAAAATCCATAGGTTTCATCCCCCAGAATATGCCCTGATCACCTTCGT
>JAYUWT010000466.1:0-3115 GCA_043753405.1 Saprospiraceae bacterium
GGTTATAACTACTCCCTGTTCCCAGGTGGGATTTCAATCCGTTGTTCTACCATTGTAGTTTTATTCCTTTTGTTTCAAGTTTGGCAGCTCCCGATAAAATTCCCAAGCTTCCAATCTTTCTTGACGCAAGTTTGTTATGGATTTGATATTTTAATTTTCTCGAAGTTGCTTGAATTTCTGTCCATTCCCAAGAACTAACAAGTCCATTTGCAAAATTAGTGTCTTCCCATTTTAATGCTCCCTTTTCATTAAAATGTCCAATGTGAGAATGTTTAAGTTCGTTGTTTTTAAGTCCTCCGAAATATAATTGTATAAGTCCCCAGCCTTCTGTTTTATACCGAAAAGTATGTCCATTGCACCGTTTTGGGTCAAGATCAACTTTTCTGAAAATAGGTTTACCTTTATGTCTTGGTGTCCAAAGCTGAAAAGTTGTGGCGAAGTCGTCCATTTCAAGGTCAAACTTGGATAAAATTTCTTCAACAGTTTTGTATTGGCAAATCTCGTATCCATAAGGTGAGGATAAGTCGTAAACTTGTAGGTCAGTTTCCTTGATTATAAAATCAAGAACTTTTATTTTATCTATCTTGTCAGCGAAAAAGTCGTATGTTATTTTTTATGATATCTTTTCTTTAGCCTTACTGGTAACTTTTTATTAGTTGTTTCGCATATTTTCGTCAAGAGTTCAAATTAGCCAAGGACCAAAAGTGACAGCCCTGCATAGGCTTGATTAACTCAAGTACCTTTTTTGTGATCCTTCTCACTATCTAACCTTCTAACCTCATAACTTTTCTAATATCTAGCGTCTAGAATCTAGAATCTAGAATCTAGAATCTGGAATCTGGAGTCTGACTTCTGATCCCTGACTTCTGACTTCTGACTTCTGTTGTCTGATGCGGGCAATGCCTGCAACCTGATTCACAACAATAACCCCTCTTTAAATGGTAAATTGAAGTAAATACCATGAGTCCATTTTCGTGGTAAAAATCTTCTTCTAATAGTGGGACAACGGCTTTTTTGTTTTTTATATCGTCAGGCTTTTTCAATTCGTGTTTTTATAATTTCTTACAAATATACACAGGTTGAATTTTCAGCTTAGATTTTTTAGTTATCATAAGTGATAAATTTTATTTTATTTTACACATTGCGCCATAAGTAAGATAAAGATCAATGTGAATTAAGCAGTTTTAATTGAAATATTCTTATTGATTTTTCTGTTTAATTCTTTCTTACTGTAATGAAATTAATAACCACATAACAGCCTCATGATTAAAAGTATATTTTACCTTATTTTTCTTATTATTTTATTTTTTACTATTGATCTAAGCGGACAGAACGCTTATTGGCAACAAAAAGCTGAATACACAATGAGGGTAACCTTGGACCCAAAATTGCACAAGATGCATGGTATTCAGGAGTTGATCTATACCAATAATTCTCCGGATACACTTTATCAGGTCTTCTATCATCTTTATTACAATGCATTTCAGCCCAACAGTGCCATGGACGTTAGATCACGCACCATCGCCGATCCTGATAGCAGGGTAGGCAACAGGATCTTTAGCCTTAATTCTAAAGAAATTGGTGAATATTTTATTAAAACAATAAGCCAGAATGGTAATTCCATTAAAAATTTTACAGTAAATGAAACCATACTAACAGTTAATTTAGCCCAACCCATATTTCCGGGGAAAAAGACTAAAATCAATATGGAATATGAATGCCAGATCCCTGTTCAAATCCGCAGGACAGGTCGGTATAACAAAGAAAATATAGCTTATTCCATGTCACAATGGTATCCTAAAATGGTGGAGTATGATAAGCTCGGTTGGTCTACTAACCCATATGTTGGAAGGGAATTTTATGGCGTATGGGGTTCCTATGATGTCTTTCTAACTCTACCGGATTCTTTTAAAGTAGCAGGTACAGGAATACAAATATCTTCCATTTCAACTCCTTTTGCTGCTGAAAAATCTAAAAATAATTTTGCCCTGGAAAAATATACGACATATAATCTAAAAGCAGATAACGTCCATGACTTCGCATGGGCAGCTGATCCCTCTTATCAAATAGACAAAATCCTGGCATCACCGGGCCTGGAATTGATCTTCGCTTACAAAAAAAATATGAAATCAGTTGAAAACTGGAAGGCACTCCAGCCGATCATGAAGGAAGCTATATTGTTTGCATCGCAACGGTTTGGTCAATATCCATACAAACAATTTTCATTTATACAAGGAGGTGATGGAGGTATGGAGTATCCTATGGCTACTTTGGTGATGGGTGATCAAAATCTTACAGGATTGATTAGTGTTTGTGTCCATGAAATGATGCATTCCTGGTATCAGGGTGTATTGGGTTTTAATGAATCTTTGTATCCCTGGATGGATGAAGGATTTACCAGTTATGCAGAAGAAATAGTCAAAGAACATCTGATGTCAAAAAAGATGTATCCTGGTGAATCTTCATCTAATCTATTTGTTCAGGATGCTTCCCGGTTTATTGGATTTACCAAAGCAGGCCGTGCTGAACCATTATCAACTCATGCTGATCATTACACGACGAATGCTGCTTATTCAGTAGCATCCTATATCAAGGGTTGTTTGTTTTTGAGTCAATTAGGATATGTGATCGGAGAAGATAAACTAGCTACCAGCCTGATGCAATTCTATAATACCTGGAAATTCAAACATCCTACGGGACCGGATTTTATGAACATTGTAGAAAAGAATACTAAAATGGAGTTGGATTGGTATTATCAGTATATGATCAATACCAATTATCTTCCTGATTATTCGATTGATACGGTATTTGGAACCGGTCCTAAGACCTCTTTTGTGCTTGGAAAAAGGGGTATCATGCCCATGCCAGTTGATCTCTGCATAGAATTGAAAAATGATACGAAGTTATATTATTCCATTCCACTTGAGCTCATGCGTCAGGGAAAAAAAGTTGACAAAGATATGCCCAAGATTAAAATATTACCGTCCTGGAATTGGGTGAACCCTTATTACGACTATACTTTCGACATTCCATTAAGGAATATCAAATCCATCAAAATTGATCCAACGAAACGGCTACTCGATACTGATCCCATTGGAAATGAATGGATAAATTC
>JAYUWT010000467.1:0-3110 GCA_043753405.1 Saprospiraceae bacterium
GTGGTGTATTTATTCCTTGCTTTTTGGGTCAATATCCGTAAATATCTCAAACGGAATAGTAAGGCAGTTTGGGAGTGAACTAATTCACTTTTAATTCCATTTAAAATACTTACATCAGTTTTAATAAAGTAACATTTTTATGTCTTTTGGTAAAGTTGATAATTACCGTTGATAAAACATCGTAGGAATGTCAGTGGACATTTGAAAACTTAAGACCCTTCCAACTCCAGTAGATTTATGGACAGGCAAATATTCAAACAAAATTTTAAAAAATATTGGATTATGAAATATGTATTTTGGTTAGGTACGTTTTTACTGGGATTTTTTGGCTTTAATTGTAAAACAATAGAACCTAATAAAAATGAGGTAAAAGTAGAAGATAAGAATGAAGCGAAAGCGGAAAAAGGTTTATTGGATAAAGACGTCGCAGACTTTTTAGTAGCAGCTGCAGATGCAAGGATGATGGGTATCAAAGAAGGAAAACTTGCCGGTGAAAGAGGTACTACTCCTGATATCAAAGAATATGGCAAACTCATGCAAAAAGATCAATCGCTCATGTTAAAAACTATCAAAAAGCTAGCAAAAGCCCGTAAAATATCTTTACCAAGGATCATTAGTGCAGAAAAGGAAGATGGTTTAAAAGATCTGTTTGCCAAACAAGGAACAGATTTTGATTCAAAATTTATTAAAATGATGAAAATTGACCACAAACGGGACATTAAAGACTTTAAGGCAGCCAAAGATCTTAAAGACAAAGAAGTCAGTATGTTTGCAGGTCAATATCTTCCATTGATCCAATCCCACCTGGATAAACTGGATGCTTTGAAATGAATTATAATTTCTGATTACAATATAAGCTATTACGCAAAGGTGCGCCAAGGTTGCAAAGTTGCGCAAAGCTCAAGTATTTAGATCCTAGAATCTAGAGTCTGACCTCTGACTTCTGATTTCTGACATCTGATTTCAAGCTTCAGGGTCCTTCATACCCGGCACTTCATCCAGCTCCTCTTCGATGTATTCAATCCTGTCGATCAAACGGCTACTTATGCGCAGGAAATCCATTTCAGTAATGACGCCCACCAATTCATGTTTATAAACCACGGGCAAACAACCGATCCTTTTACTGCGCATCACTTCTAATGCTTCTGCTATGGTAGCTTCCGGACTGATAACTTCAGGTTCAGTGATCATAATATCACCAACTGTGACAACATCATTGCTATTTATGATCTTGCGATTACTGAAATGCCTGAGTAACAGCCTACTGGTTACGAGTCCAACGATGTTACCCTTTTTATCTTCGACCGGCATATACCGGATCTTGCGCCAGTCCATCATTTCAGCAACTAATTCCACAATATCATCTTTTTGAACTGTGAAGAGGTCCGTCTCCATAAATTCCTCCACCTTCAAAGCACCGGGGCGATATTCTTCAAGATCCTGCAGCCGGGGTGCCTTCCATTTATGTATTGGAATTTCTTGTTCCTGATTTTTTATGATGGCTTGTGTCAGCACTACCATAGCCTCATCCCGTGTCACATGTTTGATAAATGAAGTAAATGCCCTCAACTGCCATCTGGCACCTGTCATATGTTTTTCTGCCCTGCCTTTGATCACATCGAGATATCGTGTAATATCATCCTGAAAAACTCCTTTAAGTTTAAGACCATGTTCAGCCAATGGGATCAGCTCCTGTAACGCAAGTTCTGAAGGTGAGATCTTTTTATCCTTTAACCATGTAAATTTAGTGTCGATACCGAACTGAGCAGCTTTTCCAAAGTTGTCCCGGACATCTTCAAATGATATATTTTGGGTAATATCCGGATACTGATCATCCATACCAGCCATGCATCCTAACCAGAAAGCCGCATTGGCCATCTCGTCTATAACAGTTGGGCCGGAAGGAATCACCCTGTTTTCAATTCTCAGATGAGGCATACCGTTGTCACTTATTCCATAACAAGGCCTGTTCCATCTGTAAACTGTTGAGTTATGGATTTGTAAAGCTTGTAGCTTAGGCACTTTACCATTGGCAACCATCGCCATTGAATCATCATAATGGTCTCCGGTCATGATCACCCTGAACCGGCTAATGTCTTCTTTATAAATTTCAAGAATGGAATTACGTAACCATCCTTTACCAAAACTAACACGAGGACTTCTGTCACGCATGTGTTCAGTAGATGTCCTGGTATCAAGGGCTTGCTGAAATAAAGCTATTCTTGACTCATGCCATAAGCGACGCCCGAAAACAATCGGCGAATTCGCTCCCATCGCTATGATCGGTGCACACAATGTCTGAGCAATATTATAATGTTTGACGAAATTTTTCGGCGTGGTCTGCATATGTACCTGAAAACTTGTGTTACAAGCCTCCAATAACGGCGAATCATGTTTGACCAATAATTCGTCGATACCCTGCAACCTCAGCTCATATGCAGAAGCAATGAGCATATCATTAAATGCTTCCATAAGGGCATAATATCTGTCCTTTGGAGTAAGATTTGTCAATTTTAAATCGAATTTATTCAGGGTTGGAAGGATTCCTGTCAGGACTATCTTAGCTCCGTGTTTTTTTAAATGCTCCTTTATGATGCCCAGTTGGTCATTGTTTTCTTTCTCCATCATACTTAGACAATCCCCTACAAACTCACGAGGTGAGAGATTCGTTTCAAGATTGAATTTGGCCAATTCCGTTCCGACCCACTCAAATGATTTCATTTCTTCGAGTACTTCTACGGCTATAAGGGCCGGTTTGAAATACTTGTCATCCACCATAAACATCTCCTGTTCTGCTCCTATACGCATTACATCTGTTTCGAACCAATCATTTTCAAGCATCGTTTCCAAAGCCTTCACATCATTGAGCAAATGTTTTACAAACAATTGCAATTCCTCTTTTGAGTTTAATTTATTTACTTTATGCTCTCCCATTACTTCGTGTTTATTCTATCTTTATTGCTAAGACTTTCCAAATATTGTATAATTTTTTGAAAGTTCCAACTATTATTTTAATTGGTATACAAATGTCCGATAAAATTATTTCCAAATATTGAATACTAGAGGTGAATAAACACGAAGTAATGGGAGAGCATAAAGTAAATAAATTA
>JAYUWT010000468.1:0-3110 GCA_043753405.1 Saprospiraceae bacterium
ATTATTTGATATATTTTGTTGTTTGTCAGACACTAATATATTAAATATTCTCCTATTTTTATAATTTTCTATTACTTTTCTTATCCATTATTCACGTTATTTAGCAAGGGTTTATAACGCTTACCAAGTTTATAATTTAATAAACTTCGAGATGATAGTTGAACCGGAATTATAAAGCTTAAAATAATATATTCCACTGGCAAGGAGGTCCACATTAATTACAAAGGAACTATATTCAGCTTCCCCCTGCATCACTTCTTTTCCACTTAAATCATATAAACACCATGGCACATTAAGGCCAAAATTATTTTCTATCAAATCAACGCTGATTAAGTCATTAACAGGATTAGGGTATATTTTTACTGTCTTGGCCTTCTCTTCTATCTCATTATGACTTAATGTGCCCAAAGTGTAAAATTCATATTTAGTCCGGTCATCCTGTACACCACTTTTATGCAGATCGATTTCGTATAATAATAGATTCATTTCACTGTCTATTTCATAGGTCAGATCGAATATCCATCCACTGCTTATTGAATCTTTTATCAACAGATCATCGTCATTGTATCGAAAAGTCCTTCTAGATTGAAATTGGCCATTATAATATTTATCCACTTGATTAATTAAATCATTACTCAGATCAATATGTAACGAATCTCTATTGGAATCTCCTGACAAATAGATATAATCTGTTATTTGCTCGAGGCTACCTGAGTTGAAAATCGTTTTTTTTATTTTGTTTATATTATATGGATGTCCTATTCCATCGGATGTAAACTGAACAAAATCCGTAGGACCAGAAAGAAAAATTGATTCAGGATCACGATAATTAAAGTAGTTTTCATTAGAATTAAGATGGACATAATCGAAATCAATTTCCGGATCTAATTGATAAAACATATAATTGGGATTATATTCTTTCCATTTCAGTTCTATATATTTAGTCCGGCTAAATTCCCCTTGCTCTACATAGCCATTCACCTCATTCGAGCTATTATAATCAATACTATCTAATTGCCTTCTCAATATCCATTGATTCTGCCATGTATATTCGTAATCATAATGCTCAATAATCCTGTTCTGATCGTCATATACGTAACGCATTGAATCCTGGTCCACATAATTTGGAAGATTACACTCGTATTTTATTGCAGTATTTTGATCGTCATATTTATAAATTTCACTACCATAATAATTTAGAAAATTTCCTGTCTTCTTATAAAAATCGATACGCGTTCTCTTAAAAGCATTATTGTATTGGTAAGTCACTACGTAATCATGTCCATTTCTTTGATCATACATGAAGACTGTATCGAATAATTTTTTAGTATCGTCATCTAAAAATTTAAATTTGTAAAATGTAGTATCCGAATAACTTTGACTTGATCCCTGACTAAACCAGCTTACTTTTAAGGAATCCGGAGATAGCTTATAATTTCTGTTATCAGGTTTCAATTCCTTAATTTTATAAATATGATCAATCACCTTAAATTTTTTCAAAATCCCAGGCTCCTCAAGGACTTTGGGATCTTGAGAAAATCCGCAAAAATTAAATAGTAGAATAATAAATACAATAAGGAGTTTAAAATAATTCATAATTATTATTTGGACATGTAAAAACTCAAATATATAATTAATAAATACAGACAAAGTATAATTTCAGAATTTAAACTTTTCTCAGGAGAATTTTTCCCCAAACTTCATCTAGTAGCTAATTTTCATATTTTTATGGACCTTTTGAACCAAAATCTTTTATTATGCATTTCCAATTTAAACAACAGAGTAAATAAATGACCAAAAAAACTAAGGCTTTGGAGCAGTTACCCAATGAGAGATTCTGGCAGAAATTAAAAAAATTCGCCAAGCGGGCGGGGGCTAAAGTAGTTTATTGCGCCTTGCTGATGTATTATGCTTTTAAGAGAAAAGAAACTCCCGGTTGGGCAAAAACAGCAATTCTGGGAGCCTTGGCTTATTTCCTTTCTCCAATTGATTTCATTCCCGACCTGACTCCTTTATTTGGTTTTACAGATGACCTTAGTGTTTTGGTTACCGGCCTGATCACCATTGGAAGCTATATCAATGCTGACATTAAATCGCAGGCTAAGGTTAAAATGGAACAATGGTTTGATGAAGATTCCACTTTAATTGCCATCGAAAAAATAAGTGAGAAGCTGGCTAGAAAGAAGAAGTAATATTATTTGAAATCCTGGATCCCGCACAGGCCAAACTTTGTTTTTTCCTCAGTAATTTCAAGGACCAATGTGGCTAAAGCCATTAATTTCCCAATTCTATCCGTTGGCTAAAGCCAACGGCAATTTATTTAATGATCATATTGCTCAAAGCATTCTTTAACTGATCATTACTCTCATTGGCAATAAAATTTTGAACAGTTGCATTTGACCTCGTCACCATAGAAGCAGCTTCCGATTTACTAAAAGTTTCTTCTTCCATTACAGCCCCGGCAATGTCATACATAGATTTCGCAATTGCGAATTTTTTCCACTGAGATACTGATTCGTTTTTAGCCATAGTTTCCAGCCGCTTAAATGCTGTAATTATAGTATTATCATCAGAATTTAAAACCAACTCTGTATAAGTCCCAAATAAACCAAATGATTCAAATCCTTCTGTGTCGTCAAGTTTACTTTCTATCAATATCAATGCTTTAGGGTCGTCATTGGCCATATAAATGCTGGAAATAGCATCGGTTAATACAGCACTTTCTGTGCTCTCATATTTTGTTACAAAGGGCGCTGCTTTTTCCTTGTTCATTTTATTCAAACCTACCAATGCAGATGCAAGAACTGTGTAACTAACCTCATCATTGATATTTTTAATAAAAACAGCTTCAAATTCAGGTTGGGGATTTTCTGCCAAAAGATCAAGTGCCATAGACTGTACATGTGGATCTTTGTCAGTAAGTGCAATACTCATCACTTTGGATTTAAAATCAGGATAAGCAGTCAGATCCACCTGATTCAATGCTCTCGAACGGATCACCGGAGAAGCATCACTAAGATATCCAAGTATAATATTATCGACCTCAGGGGTCAATTGGGACTTGATATTGTCTAGTGCCACTATTCTGTCATATAGAGTTTTGTTATTTA
>JAYUWT010000469.1:0-3109 GCA_043753405.1 Saprospiraceae bacterium
TGTCACATCGGTAAACCAATCCCATGTGACATATCATCACAATTCTTCCTTCCTTCAAGTAGGGGAATTAAATAATCATGGCCAGGTAGATATGTGCAATACATTATACCAGGCTGATTGTCCTGAACTGGGAGGGTTGACAGGAGGATGCTGTGGTCCGTGTTGGGACACTGAAATAAATGCTTTTTTGCCTCCGGGATGGTTTGCTTATGGAATTCAGGGGTCTTGTCCCATTCCAGGACCACCGGTATCAGTAGACTGGGGAGATGGAAATACATGTGGATGCTGTATGGGTCCCTGGCAGTTTTGTTTTGATCTGGTTGTCAGAGATGACCTTAATTGTGTTGAAGATTCGACTCATGATCTTTCCATTGCATTCTTCACGTTTGCTGACGGGCAGGTTGGATCCTGGACAGGGGGACCTAGTGTATGCGAGCTTGATCAACCTGCAAAGTTGACATTGCCTTTCTGTTGTTCTAGCGTGGCAACTCAGCACATTACAATTGATACTTTATGTGGAGGACCCACATTCGATTACATTCTTCCAGACAATGGTGCTGATTACTGGCAATGGACATACGTAACAGATACGATTACTGGTGCATTGGAAGGCTCAGGCGGACCAGGTGTAGCATTTCTTGGAAACCTTTCTAATCCGGGACCAGATGTTGATTCGATTGTATTCACTTTTCTTGGTTACTCCGGAGGTATATGTCCTGAATTTGGAATCAGTGCAACAGTTTACTTATACCCGCAGACCCATATCGCATTTGATCAGGCAATTTTCTGCAGCACACCGGAAATGCCATATATATTGGATCCTGTGATTACAGGCGGCACAGGAAATTATAGTTATCAATGGTCTCCTGGTGGTGAAACTACCTCTTCCATTTTTATTTCAAATCCCGTCGATAGCACAACCTACATTATTAGTGTAACGGATGAAGTTGGTTGCATCAATACAGCTGCATATACACTCGAGGTGTACACCACTTTTCCAGCAATTATTCAAAACTGGGAGATTGAAAATTGTGAACAGGAAGTCATTTTACAAGGAATCGCCTTAGGTGGAATTGGTCCATATGAATTTGAATGGACTTTGCCTGACAACAGTATTGAATCAGGACAATTTCTCACGGCAAATGAATCTGGGGTTTATTTTCTGGAAGTTACTGATGAGGAAGGTTGTAAGGGAATGGATACAGTGCAACTGACATTTCATGTAGCCATTGTGGATTTAGGTCCGGATACAATTTTCACTGATATAATGGTAACCCTTGATGCCGGTTTTGTTTTTGGTGAATATTTGTGGAGTACCGGGGAGACGAGTCAACAAATTTCCGTGATTTCAACCGGATGTTATTCCGTCACTGTTTTAGACGGAAATCACTGTGTTGCAAGTGACTCGATATGCGTGGAGTTCATTACAGATGTTGTGGAAATCAGTCACAGCGATTTTCTGAGAATATTTCCAAATCCGAATGCTGGGTCATTTACATTATCTGCTGACTTAACAGGCCCGGATGAATGGAGAATTGAAATCTATAATTCGATTGGAGCCCTGGTATATGAATCATCACCGGAAATGATATCCGGAAAGGTTGCAAAAAAGATTTCTTTAGAAAAAGCTGTACCCGGAATGTATGCGATCAATGTATGGATTGGAGAAAATAAATACAGCGGGAAATTGATTGTGGATTAGGAGGATGATTTTATACGTCTTTAGTTGTTGGAAAGCCAGACTTTTATTTCATTCAGTGCTATGTTGTCTTCCCTGATCATATCACGTGCCTTGAGTTTTAATTGTACGTGATGGCCCTGGATGACTTCCTGAGCTCCGGTTTCAACTGCACATTGCAGATGCAAAACCATCATCTTCGCAAACTCTTTATCCGTACTCCCTTCAATCCTGATATCCTTCATACCGGTCATCATCTTGCTGATGGACTCTTTTAGTTCTATATCGGTTACATTTTCTGCAGCCTTAGGTTTGTGATGGCTGACGTTTGTCGCCAGGAATTTAATCTCTTCAGTTTTTCGATTCATGATCTTCCGTGCTATCTCGATAAGCTTAGAATCCTTTCCTTTGGCTATCTCGATTTTGGCCATATCAATGGCTCCCTGGTGATGCAGCATCATGAGCTTTGCATAATGAACATCAAAATGTTCGGAGAGACTCATTTTGCTCATCTGACCAATCATCTTGTTCATCACCCGAATCAGGCTGCTGTCACCGGGATGTCCCACAGTGCCCAATGAGTCCCCAATACTTGTACTTCCATCTGGAGTTCCACCCTTTCCGTTATTGTTTTCCGCATTTCCACATGATGCGGCACTGAAGATGAGCACCCAAAAAGCCAACCGGATCAAAATGTATTTCATGTTGCTAATCAATGTTTTCAAGGCCGGAATGTTCAGCGATGTGGTGCAAATGTATGGATAAGAAATACGATCCTGGCTGAAAGGGCAGCATTTGGGAATGTCAGGTATCTTTATAAGTAACCTTTACCTTATCTGCAAAAATTCCTGAAAATGAGATACTTGTTCATTTGCGGCCTTTTCATGACAATCCATTCTTTTGGAAAAGATAATCAGGCTGCCTCTCTGTTGGATCACCTGGCGGATATCAATAAATTCTGGAAAGACCATCAGGATGTAGTTTTGCCCCTGTCTACTGTTGTATTTGCAAATGACCGTGAGCTAATCAGGATTCATCTGGAGTTAGTTGAAAGTACATTGCGTGAAAAAAACACGGATCATCTGACCTCCCTTCAAAAGACAAACAGATCAAATGTGTTGGATATTCTCCACACGTATTGGCAGAAAGGTGTTTTCCCTCAAAATATCTACCACCAAAAACGAACACCCTATTTTATCGATCATGTGAATACAGCTTGTGCAGTTGGTCATCTGATTATTGAAACCGGATATAAAGAACTAGCTCAGACAGTTGCATTGAATGACAATTATTCCCTGATTGAGGATCTTGATTATCCGGAATTATCAAGTTGGGCTCATGATTTTGGTTTTGCCATGGCTGAACTAAAATGGATCCAACCTTTGTATGGGTGTACAAATATATGCGAGCCCGGGACTGTTCAACATGTCA
>JAYUWT010000470.1:0-3103 GCA_043753405.1 Saprospiraceae bacterium
GGGTTCGGATTTTCCATACTGTGGATCCAGTTCAGCGAAGACGATCTCGGGCACTTTAAGTCCTGCCATTCTTGCTAACTCGCCACCGATCAATTCGGCGATCAATGCTTTAGAACCCTGGCCTGCACCTCTAAACTTAAGTACGTAAAGAAAACCATCGTCACCCTCCACAATAGCGGGAAGGGAACCCCCTTCTCTAAGTGGAGTAACGTACCTGATAACCTGTATATTTCTGAGGGTTGACAAGTGCAGCAATTGCTGCAAATTAGTGGTATTTTTTTTGTTGGCGATTAATGGATTGGCATGTGTTAAGATTTCAGTTCTCTTTCTGCCTGATATGTGAAAGTTTTTTCAATTGCGATTTATAGAGGCGTCCAACAGGAATTTCTATTCTTCCTATTTCTACATCATAATAGGTATATGCCGTGATCTTTTTCAGCGATACAATGAAAGAACGGTGGATCCGAAGGAATAAATTTTTCGGGAGCATATCTTCTGTAGAGGATATCGTTTGTTTAACCAGGATTGGATTATTTCCGTCACGGAATATTTTGATATAGTCTTTTATGCTTTCTATATAGAGAATCTCATCATAGAATAGCTTGATCATTTTTCTGTCAGCCCGGAAATAAGTAAAACCGGTTATACTGTCATTAGGATCAGTGTTTGACCCTACGACAGAAATATTAATATTAGGTAACTTATTAATGGCTCTTAGAAACCTCTCTAGTGAGATGGGTTTGAGCAGGTAATCAACAGCATCCAATTCAAATGCGTCTGCAGCATATTCTTTGAATGCGGTGGTGAAGATAACCTTAGGCGGTGATTGCAGGGTCTTTACAAAGGATGTACCGGTTAGTTTAGGCATCTGGATGTCAAGAAATAGCAAATCTATCGGATTGTCTTTCAAAAACTCCATTGCTTTAAAAGCACTGTTGCATGTGCCCACTACTTCAAGTTGTTCTACTGATTCAATGTGGGTTTGCAGCACTTCAATAGCCAAAGGCTCGTCATCTACCAACAGGCATTTCCATTTCATAAGATCTGTTTCTGATAAAGCTGATGTTCTGAGGCAGAGTAATAGCATCAGCAAGTGTTAATTCAAGGGTGATAATGTTCAGGTCTTCTTCTTCTGACACCGTGAGGGAATAATCTGAAGAATAAAGCATTTGAAGCCGTTTTTTTACATTGTCAATTCCACGCCTGGCAATAAGAATTTCTTCCTCATTATCGGTTCTGCTGTTTGATAAATTGAACATCAATTTGTTTTCTTCCGAATGGATATTAAGAGAGATCCATTTCTGACTTACTCCTTCTGATGTAGCCTGCTTAAATGCATATTCAACAAGTGGCAGAAGCAGGAGAGGACGTATCATTTTATTCTCCAGTTCACCTGAAGTTATAAATGATACTTCAAGTTCCTTTTCGTGCCTGAGTTTCTCCAGTTCTATATAGTTTTTCAATAATTGAATTTCATGGTCAAGAGGAATGAATTCACACCTGCTTTCATATATCATAAATCTGAGGAGGTCAGAAAGCTTAAGTACGATATTTGGAGATTCATTGGAGTTTTTTATGGTATGGGCAAACAGATTATTCAGGGTATTGAAAAGGAAATTCGGGTGTATCTGTGATTTCAATAGTTCCAGTTCTGTCTGTATTCGTTGCTCTTCTTCTTCATCAGCTTTTTGTTGACGGTAGAAATAGTATTTGACCAGTTTGGCGGTAGCTGCCATTGCTGCCACCATTACAAAAGGGAGCATGTTTCTTCCGGTCCCATAATTTTGAGGTCTGAGGAATTTCTTATTTGGAGTTAGATACAGCATCAGTTCAGTAATGCCTTTGGCAAACAAAATAAGACCAAGGAAGCTGATAGCCAGTAAAAAGAAATTTTTATTATAAAGCAGTTCAGGAAGAAGTATATACAGGAACGGATATACAACTATGATTGTTCCTGGAATATACCCCAGGCCGTTAATAACGGCTAGGCCAAAACTGTTATTAGTAAAGCCGGATCCCCAGGCAAAATAAAGAACCACAAAGGTCAGGAAGCAAATATGCCTGAACCACCAGTTCTCCATAAGGAGATTCCAGATTTTTGCCGATATTTTCATGTTGCCGGGTTTAATTTGTCGGAGTACAATTGTTTTCCATTGAGCATTGAATGGTTTTGTGTTTCATGGCTCAGGTTCAGCTTTAGATATACCAGGAAACGGTCTTTTTCAGCGGTGATTCTGAATTCATGCTTTCCGGGATAGAGAAGCTCTAGCCTTCTCTGGACATTGACTAAACCAATTCCTTTGTTTTTGCCCGGAATAAAATTTCCCGGAGTGTCGAGATCCCTGCTATTGGCAAGTTTGAACTCCATATTTTCACCTTCAACATGCAAATGCAAACTGATCCATTTCTGCTCCAGTTGCTGGCTGGTCCCATGTTTAAAACTATTTTCTATCAATGGCATCAGTAAGAGGGGCCGGATCATTTTCCCATCTACATCACCGGATATATCCACTGATACATCAAGTTCTTTGCCATACCTCAATTTTTCAAGGTCAATATAGTCTGTCAGGAGGTTGATCTCTTTCTTAAGTGCAATTGTGTCTTCCCGGCTTTCATAAACCATGAATCGGAGTAGATCTGAAAGTTTTATAACAATCCGTGAAGAGTCAGGGGATTTCTTGAGGGTATGCGCAAACAGATTATTCAGTGTATTGAAGAGGAAATGCGGATGGATCTGGGCCTTTAATAATTCCAATTCAGCAAGGGTCTTGAGTGATTTGTTCTGTTTCTCTCTTCTTTCCTGTATGAAGGCATACCGCATCATTTTCAATGCGGCTGCTAATGCCGAAACATGAACAAATGAAAGTACATTTTTTCCCCATTTCCAGCTTACTCCCCTGAATGGATTGGATACACTGAAATTCAGTTTAAAATAGTCAGCATAAAGGATTGCGATGCCTATCAACGCACAGTATCCAATGATGAATTGAAGGAATTTCTTATGGATCAGGAATTTAGGTATGAGGAAATATAAAAGGGAATATACCACCAGAATATGACCTGGCAGGAAGGCCAATATACCCTTGACATAAACCATATCAAA
>JAYUWT010000471.1:0-3096 GCA_043753405.1 Saprospiraceae bacterium
TGAAAATAAAACATTTTAATAATTAAAACACATTTTTTTAAATTAAACCTATGAATATGAAAAAAATATTTGGATTTTGGAATTTAATGCTACTGGCTACAGCCTCTTTGTTTATAACAAGTTGTACCAAAGATGAGGATCCTCCTATTAATTTAACATCTCCAACAATAACTGAAACGCATACTTTCGATGCTTCTCAAGGACAAGATCCTGCTCAGCCTATTGTATTTACGATCAAAGGTGTGAAAGGAGTAGGAAGTTTGGCTTCCTTGAATATCAAAGAAAATGGTACCAATCTTGATGTATCAAGATTTACTATAGATGGAGATGCTGCAGTTTCAAGTACTGTAATTTTATTGGGAGCTGATCAGCAAGGTTTCACAAAAACAATCTCAATCGATGCTCCTACTCAAAGTGGAAAGTACACATATCTGTTTACTGTTACCGATGCAAATCAGAAAACTGATGATGTGTCGCTTGAAGTTACGATAGCAGGTGTATCTACAATCACTTCTGAAAAAATATACAACCTCGCAGGTCCATTGGCAAGTGGTCTTAATCTAACAACAGGTAAAGCAGTCGCTAAAAGTACAGATTCTGAAACATGGCCTGGTGCTCATATTCTGGATGCCGGAAATGATCTGGTAGGTGCGACTTATCCATGGAAAGGTGCTATTACATCATACGACGGTAGCGTGATAAGAAAGACCCTTACTTCTAACTGGACAGCAGCTTTAGGTCAAAGTCAGATCAAATCATACTTTGATAATTCAAGCGATGTTGCTACTGCTAAACTTGTAGTAGGTGACGTGTATGTTGTCAAGAAAAATGATACCTATTTCATGATCAGAGTTAAGTCTGTTGTGGATGATGGTCTGCATAGTGGAGGAGCAGGAACTAATTTAGATTACTCTGAATTTGAAATTAAACAAGCCAACTGATTTTTTGAGATAGATCTTAAAATTAATATTTATCTCAATAAATAAGTTTAACTCAAGCCTTCGACTTGTATAAGGTCGAAGGCTTTTTTATTATATTAATCTCTGCAATTGACTTTTCTGTAGTGAGATCACATTATTATCCAGGCAATCCACGATAAGGACTATCCCCGGCGTTTTACCTATCTCAATACTCCCTAAATTTTTATCGAAACCCAGAGCCGTTGCCCCATTCAAAGTAGCCCAAGTAATCATCTCAAATACAGGTATCTCAGGGTGATGTCTTTCAATTGTTTTCATTTCTTCAAGAATACTTAACTGCCAGTTTGATGTCAGGCTGTCTGTACCAATCGTCATTTTCGCATCCAAATCCTTGAATTGCTTATAATCGGGAAGCTTGCCTTCTATATAAATATTGGCATTGGGGCATGTACACCAATACAATTGATCGAAAGTTGCTTCCGCATATTCAATATCCCCTTTTTCCATCATAGTGTTATGCACTAGCAAAGTAGGTATAGAAGTATCCATATATTCTGAAGCGTAGTGAACCGCAGACAGACCAATAGCCTGAAAACTTTTCAAATCATTGCCTATGGAATTATAAAAATCCACAAACGGGCCGGTCTTATATCTGAAAAGCTCATTCTCCGCCTGAGTTTCCTCATTGTGAATACTAACCACTTTTGCATCAGTATTCAATTTATTGATGGCTTTAAATAATTCCGGAGTAACCGAATATGAGGCATGCGGTACAGCTGATCTACTGTGAGGGTGATTTTGCGGGGCATTTATAAAGATCTCAGTGTATTGATCGATAGATCTTTGTGTCCACATGGGGTTTAAAAGATCAAAAAATTCAACAAAAGTATGATATTGCAATTTGCTTTTCTGTTTTGTCTCGAATGAATGTTTCATGTTACTGATATCACCCACAGCTACTATACCATTTTCACACATTTCCTTATCAGCTTTTGCTATAGCATCCAATATAACATCTTCATCAAAATTTCGCTTACCGACTACCTCTTTAATAAAACTGACAAGGCCAAGCCCGGGTACCACCTGATCTTTCATATGAGACAGTTCGAGATGGCAATGGGTATTGATAAAACCGGGGATCAGGATCCCATCGTATTTTTCAAGTTCCGTAACGTCATAAATTCCCGCCGGTGAGACCTCCAGAACCTCACCATGGTCATCGAGAATAATAACCCCATTTTTAACAGGTTCTGATGACACGGGGATTACCCAATCCGCAGTTATTTTTCTCATGGGTTACAAGATGATAGATTATATGCTTATTGCTTCAGGTCGTGGATCACAAGACCGTTCCTGATCCTTGGCTCAAACCAGGTACTCTTGGGAGGTAGCGTCAGTCCCAAATCTGACACTTTCTGAAAGTCTTCAAAGTCGATCGGATACAAATAAAATCCAACATTATTTACAGATTTGTTAAGTGCTTTTTGAAAACCCTCCCAACCTTTGAATCCTTCCACATATTTTATCCGTTCATCCGTCCGTACATCTTTTACATCAAAAAGATCTTTAAACAAGACAGCATTCAATAAAGCTGTATCCAATATTAAAGGTTCGTCCTTGTATTTTTCCAATAATGTTGGTTTCCAGACACAGGAATATATATTTTTCCCAGTTGCAAAAATAAAATTATACTTAAATTTTGGTGGAAAATGCGCCTTCAGTTTTTCTACAAAACAATAATTCTTAAGTTGCTTTAAAGTGCCCTTCTTATCCCAATCTTGTGGCAATGATAAAATTCTGTTAAAAGGATGTATCTGAAGACCATTAAACGGGATATAAACGGAAAGAACATAATCTCCAATATTGGAATTATCTTCATTACCGAATCTTGAAAAAGTGGACAGCCTGTGGTGGCCATCAGCAATGTATGCCCTTTTTAGCTCATTATCAAAAAATTGGATAATTTGTTTTATATCCTTTTCTTCGTCGACTTTCCAAAAAGTGTGCTTTTCATTTTTATCTTCAAAATTAAACTGTTGAATAATATTTGAATCTTTCTTGAGTGTATCCAAATATTCATCAAACCATTCATGAGCAGGATAAGCTAATAATACAGGCTTAACCATTGATTTACGGATAGAGATTAATTTGATCTGTTCCAGTTCTTTTTCTTCAA
>JAYUWT010000472.1:0-7845 GCA_043753405.1 Saprospiraceae bacterium
TCCGATCATTTGGATATCGATGACAAGGTCATAGAAAAAACACTGCGACCCGGCTACCTGGATGACTTCAAAGGCCAAAGAAAAATAGTTGACAACCTCGAGATCTTTATCAAGGCGGCAAAACAACGGGGTGAGGCCCTGGATCATGTTTTATTACATGGTCCACCCGGACTTGGCAAGACTACGCTTAGCAATATAATAGCCAATGAATTGGGCTCTAATCTCAAAGTCACTTCAGGACCTGTTTTGGATAAACCTGGTGATCTTGCTGGTTTATTGACCAATCTTGAACCAAATGATGTATTATTTATAGATGAGATCCATAGGCTGAATACAGTTGTAGAGGAATATTTATATTCCGCCATGGAAGATTATAAAATTGATATTATGATCGATTCCGGTCCAAATGCCCGGAGTGTCCAATTGGCACTTAATCCATTTACTCTGATCGGGGCAACTACCAGACAAGGTCTTTTAACAGCGCCTATGCGGGCCCGGTTTGGTATTTCTTTTTTGTTGGATTATTACGATATTCCAACCTTGGAAGGAATCATTAAAAGAGCGGCCGGAATTTTACATGTACGGACAGAGGATGATGGTGTCCATGAGATAGCCAAAAGAAGTAGGGGAACACCAAGGATAGCTTATGCATTGTTGCGTAGAATGAGGGATTTTGCCCAGATCAAGGGTAATGGAGTCATTACTCTGGATATTGCCAGAATGGGACTGAATGCACTTAATGTGGATGAAAGTGGCCTTGATGAAATGGATAATAAAATATTGAGGAGTATCATTGAAAAATTCAATGGTGGACCGGTCGGTATCGGTACTATAAGTACAGCAGTGGGAGAGGAGCGTGGAACTCTGGAGGAGGTTTATGAGCCTTTCCTTATTATGTCAGGCTTTATCCACCGAACACCACGGGGAAGGGTCGTCACTCAAAAAGCTTATAAACATTTAGGGATAACACCTCCTAGTATTCAGGACTCACTGTTTGAGATCACAGACCTTTGATGAAAAATGTTGAATGTTGAATGTTGAATGTGATGTTCGCAAGAATATAATTACTTTATAACTATATATGCGAACCGACTTTAGATCTTTAGAAAAAGCAATGGGTAAAATTAGTAATTGGTAATAATAATCTGAATGATTTCCGGTAACACAACGACGTAGTATATACTACGCCGAACGCGGTGGCGGGTAAGTGATTCAATATCAAACAACAAACATCAAACAACAAACTAAATCAATTGCTGATACTTAGAATTTAACTCGACAATCTATAGTATCTAGAATCTAGCGTCTAGCATCTGACCTTACGCCTGCGCTTTTGGCGTACTGAAATTCATCGGTGGAATGGGTGGCATCTCAAGGTCCTGAATATTACCAAAACTTTGTTCGAATTTACTTATATTTTCCCTTAATGCATTCATGAGCCGTTTTGCATGTTGTGGGGTCATTATAATCCTGGATTGAACTTTTGCTTTTGGAACATTGGGCATGACACGGATAAAATCAACTACGAATTCACTGTGAGAGTGAGTAATAATAGCAAGATTGGCATAGATCCCTTCAGCAACTTCTTCGTTCAATTCGATGTTCAGTTGATTTTCATTACCTTCTGCCATTACTTTTAATTTAGTGTTTTTAATAAAAGTAAAGGTAATAAATTCAATCTTTTAATTTCATTTATAACAAAATAAAGATTTTGTCGCCAGGCCACTTTTTCATCGTAAATTTGAAATTCCAAAAGATAATATAAGAATGCAAAAGTTTATAGTTACCACTTTCATCATTTTTTCAATTATTCAGTTAATTGAAGCTCAGATGTATATTAAACTAACCTCAACTCCACAATATTACATGCCCTTATTTGATACCCTTCATGTCGCCGGAGCTATCAATAACTGGGATCCAAATGCCCAAACAGAGATGACTGCTCCCGGTATATTTAAGATACCACCATTTACCGGTGCCACAGAGTATAAAATAACCCGGGGAAGTTGGGCTAGAGTCGAAGCATCGGTGAATGGAAGTGATATCAACAACAGGGTTTTGAATTATAATCAAAATGATACTGTCGAAATTGAAGTTAAACAATGGAAGGATTTTTATACTTCTTCCCCCCATACAGCAACTCCTGAAGTAAATGTCTTACAGTCAGATTTTTTCATGCCTCAATATAATAGAAACCGCCGTGTCTGGATCTACCTGCCCGATGATTATTATACCTCCGGAATCGATTATCCTGTATTATACATGCATGATGGGCAAAATTTATTTGATAAACCCTATTCATTTGTAGGGGAATGGAAGGTAGATGAATCAATGAATCAATTAAATTCAGAGGGTTCACGCAATTGTATAGTAATAGGAATTGACAATGGAGGTGGAGAAAGGATCAATGAATATACGCCATACAGGCATCCCACTTATGGCGGTGGGGCAGGAGAAGCGTACGCTGATTTTCTGGTCCAAACCCTCAAGCCATTTGTTGATTTGCATTTCAGAACCTTAGAAGGCCCGGCTAATACCGGCATTGCCGGCAGCTCACTGGGAGGTTTGATAAGCTATTATTCAGCTCTAAAGTATCCTGAAATATTTGGCAAAGTTGGTGTTTTTTCTCCATCATTCTGGTATTCAGATAGTTTATTGATGGATTTAGAATCTTATGTTGTTGACCCCGAACAAAAATTTTATATAGTTGCTGGTCAAAACGAAGATGAAGACATGGTTCCGGATATCGATAATTATATATCCACAATGAAAGCCCGAGGCGTTAAAGACGATCAAATTCAACGATTGATCAAATCGGATGGACAGCACAGTGAATGGTTCTGGGCACGTGAATTCCCGGCTGCTTATAAATGGTTGGATCTTTGGGAATTGGGAAATTCTTCGACAGAAAAGGTGACTCCCGGTATTAATTACATGATCATCAAAGAAAATCCTTCCCGCAATCCGACTTTGGTCATTTCCAATACGCTCTCCGGAAAAATGAAAGTAGTGATCATTGATGCTAATGGTAGGACTGTCCAGACTAATTATCCAGAAAACGACCAGCTCATTACTATGGATACTGTTGCAAAAGCAGGTGTTTATTATGCGTCGTTTTCATCCGGACCTTACCGTCAGGTCATCAAATTCATAAAATTATAAAATAATTATTGCGTTACATTGTTTAAACCATTTGATTAAAAGTTTATCAATAGCATATTGAAATAAAGGATTAAACATGCAGATTCAGCTTATATTATTAATTAGTTTAATATTTAATTATACTCAATTAAATTTAAATCCTCTGGAATCAACCAGTTCTAAAGACCAATTAGCTACCGCCTATATTTTCATGTCAGAAACATGTCCTATTTGTAAAAGCCTCACGCCAGAGATTAAAAATCTGGAAATAAAATATCAAAAGCAAGGAATTGAAATTATTATGGTATTTCCGAATACTACAGTATCAAAAGATCTTGAAATTCAAAAGTTTAGAGAAAAATACAAAATTAAGTCCAAAGCGATTATGGATGAACATCAGAAGTTAACCAGGCATCTGGGAGCAACGATTACACCTGAAGTATTTGTGGTGGAATATAAAACTGGAAGGGTCATATATTCAGGAAAAGTCAATGATGAATATGTAGGATTAGGAAAACGTAAAAGATCAAAAATAAATCATTATCTGGATAAAGTTTTGGAGGATATAGTGGATGGAAATCTAAGTATTGTAACGTCTACCAAAGCAGTGGGTTGTTTCATTATCAAGGAGAGGCCTGAATAACCTGAAATTTAATCAGCTTTCAGTTATATACCCTATATTTGGGGATAAAATTTGTTTTTGCTTTATAACATTAGGTTTTTCATTACTTTTTATCATTTAATTAATTCTTATATGAAGTGTTTAGTAACTATTTTAATGGTCCTTATTTTCATCTCTCAGACTTTGATTGGACAGGAAGTAACTTTTGCCAAAGATATAGCCCCAATTGTATTTAAACACTGTACTTCATGTCATAGAAATGGAGAGATCGCCCCTTTTCCGCTGACTACCTTTGAGGAAATAAAAGCAAGAGGGCCTTTTATTCAATATGTTACTACAAGCAAATATATGCCACCTTGGAAACCCCAGACAGGTTTGCAGCATTACCAAAAGGAAAATTTTCTCACTGACGGCCAAATATCCCTTATTAAGACATGGGTAGCGCAAGGTATGTTAAGAGGGAATATAGATGATGAACCTGAATTGCCGGTGTATCCAGAAGGATCTCAGGTAGGTACACCTGATTTGGTAGTTTCATTTGCACAATCTTATTTGCATAAAGGTGATGGCATAGATGAATACAGGTATTTTGTAATACCTACCAACCTCACTGAAACCAAATACCTTACCGCTTTGGAAGTAAGGCCGGGTAATAAAAAAGTCGTTCACCACACTTTAGTTTGGGCAGATTCCACTAATACATCCCAGGAATCAGATGATGCCACACCTGAGTATGGTTTTGAAGGGTCAGGTGCTTCAGCAGCAAGTAATCTGAATAATCAGTTACCCGGTTATGTACCCGGTCAGAAACCAATTGTATATAAAGACGGCCTGGCTATCAGAATTCCGAAAGGTTCAGATCTCCTATTGCAGATGCATTATGCTCCAGCATATTCAGATGAATATGACAGTACAACTGTTAATTTGTTCTTTTCTAAAGAACCACCTACCAGGGCAGTTAAATCCTATGTAATGTTGCCGCTACCTACCATCATCAATGATGTATTTTTTATACCGGCCAATAAGGTCAAAACATTTCATGGTAGTATTCCTATTCCTTCTACTACTACATTACTTGGCTTAGGGCCACATTGTCATTTATTGGGCCAAAATTGGAATGTTTTCGCAATCAGGCCCGGCAATGATACAGTCCAATTGATCAAGATCAATGAATGGGATTTTAACTGGCAGGGATCCTACCATTTTGTCGAACCAATTATTTTACCGGCTGGTTCTACCTTGCATGCCATTGCATCATATGATAATACTTCCAACAATATCAACAACCCCAATGATCCGCCTAAATTAATTTCCTGGGGTGAGAAAACTTCTGATGAAATGTATTATCTGCCATTGATATACATGGAATACAAAACAGGAGACGAAAATCTAGTTTTTAATGACGATGTTCTAGCAGTGGTAGATCCCGGAGTAGCGAAATCAGGAAGTAAATTATATCCCATCTACCCTAATCCTGCAAATAATGAAACAAACATCTATTTTACTCTGGAAAAAACAGAAAAATTATCCCTTTCTGTTTATAATGATCAAGGCAAGTTGATCCGTACGATATACAATAATAAACTTTTTGCATCGGGTCAGCATATTTACAAGCTCGAAACAGGGTCATATACAAGCGGTTTTTATACTGTGGTTTTGGAAAATGGATTTAACAAATTGGTACAAAAATTCGTTATTGTCCAATAAACAATCGTAATCTAATCCATATGAAATATTTATTTACAGCCATTACATTATTATTCTCTCTTTATCTACAGGCTCAGACGATTACTTCTGCTTCATTACCTAAAGTAGGTTCGGAGCATTCATATTTTACATCTTTAAATACTGACTACTTAGAGATATCTAAAACAGGGTCAGGTCAGATATGGGATATCTCAGGTGTTTCAGGGGGTAATACTGAAATAATTAAATATGAAAACCCTGCTTCCGGGCAATATAATAGTTTGTATCCCACAGCAACATTTTTTGTAAATGAAGGGGGGGGAGCTGAACTATATTATCAATCAGATGCCAGTGGATTAAAAATTTTGGGTAGTCCATCTGAATCTTTTTTTAATCCCGGGAATATTGATAAAGGTTTTTTTAATCCGCCGATCTATACAATTCAAACCCCAATGAATCTGAATCAGCAATTAAATCAAAATTCTTATACTACCTTGGATATACCTATTTCTATTATTCCTGACAGTTTACTGAATACATTGCCCGTGACCCCTGATTCACTCAGGTTGAAGGTTAATACTAATTACGACTATGTGTGTACAGGCTCAGGGATATTGAAATGCCCTGGCAGGGATTTCACTGTATTGCAACAAATAGCCAACGTCACTTCTACTTTCGTAGCTGAGGCAAAAGTACCTTTTTTTGGATGGATAGATATTTCTGCATTTATAGATTTTGGATTCAATGGAAACACATCAAGTCAATTTATAACCTACTGGTCTCCTGACGAAGAAGGCTATGTGGCTCAATTTCAATGGGACGCCGGTAATGGTCAGTTTAATATGGCAAGATACACTACAAACGGTACGATCCTGGAGAAAGCTGCTATTAAAACAACTTATCAGGATCCGGTTATTTATCCCAATCCAGGGTCCGGACTGATCTATTTTGATCATCTTGTCAATAATTCTCCTACAAATATTTTAATAATGGATGCATTGGGTAACGGTGTACTCGAAATAAATGAAATAAATCGGAATTCAGTTGACATCTCTTCCTTACCTGACGGTATTTATTTTGTTAGGTTCACAACTGAAGGTCTGAATTATTTTACAAGAAAGCTGATTAAGTTGTAACCCCCAAGACGACGCCTGAGCCTTTGAAGTTATTCTTATAGTAAAGTCAAATCAATATGTGAACTCTGCATTAATTTTATAAAATTAATCAATACAAAATGGATTATTTCCAGTGGGATTGGAAAGAATTTTTTGCAGTATTTGTGACTTTGTTTGCAGTCATTGATATCCTTGGTTCAATACCGATCCTGATTTCTCTTAAAGAAAAAATGGGCTACATCAGGTCTTTTTATGTTGTGATATTGTCAGGGATACTGATGATATTATTTTTCTTTATAGGGAGACCATTTTTGAATCTTTTTGGTTTGAGTGAACATTCCTTCGCTGTAGGGGGAAGCATAGTAATATTTCTTTTGGCTCTTGAGATGGTATTGGGAAAAGAGATCTTTCACAATGATGCTAATCCAAAAGCAGGAACACTTGTCCCCATAGCTTTCCCATTAATAGCCGGTGCAGGAACCCTGACCACAATCATGTCCCTCAAAGCAACATTCGAGGATAGCGGGCAAAATGAAATTGTAATCCTTGCAGCAATAATTGCCAATCTGATCATCGTTTATATAGTCCTTAAATCTCTTAAATGGATTCAGAAAGCGATCGGTGTCTCCGGTTTAATAGCAATAAGGAAGTTTTTTGGTGTAATTCTTCTGGCGATCTCAGTCCAGATATTTGTGAAAAATATCAGTAAAATTGGTTTTTGATATTTGATATTCTAGAATTGTTTCTACCTTAAATATATGTAAATGATTAATAATGTTTAGTTTTGCGGGCTTAAGTATTGCTACATGTCTATAAAAGTAACAGGATTAACTAAACTTTACGGTGTTCAAAAAGCCCTGGATAATGTTTCTTTTTCAGCTCAGAAAGGAGATATATTAGGTTTTCTTGGTCCTAATGGTGCGGGTAAATCTACTACAATGAAGATCTTATCTTGTTTTATTCCCCAAAGCTCAGGAGAAGCACATGTTTGTGGAATGGATGTTAAGACCGATTCTCTTGCTATCCGCAATGTATTAGGCTATTTACCTGAAAGTAACCCACTTTATAAAGACATGTATGTCAAAGAATATCTGGCTTATATAGCAAGGTTATATAAACTGACCGATCCGATGAAAAAGGTCGATAATATGATCAATCTAACCGGTCTGGGCAGGGAACAAAAGAAACTGATCGGTCAGCTTTCCAAAGGTTATAAACAAAGAGTAGGCTTGGCACAGGCCATGATCCATAACCCTGAAGTCCTGATCATGGATGAACCAA
>JAYUWT010000473.1:0-7840 GCA_043753405.1 Saprospiraceae bacterium
AATTTTTAACGCTCACTCATTCCGAAAATGCTCAAAAAATTACGCAAACCCTACAAGGCTCCGTGCCTCCGCTGTGTAGGAATTTGCTATTTTTTGGCACTTTCTACTTTCATTCACTAAATTTTACAAGGCCACTACCACACAGATCTAAAATTTCATAAAATGAGGAATAAAAATTAAAATTATTTTGCACAAATTACGGCCTGAAAGGCCACAATTACAAAACCCAGTGCAAAGCGCTGGGTACGTTAGCGTGGTTTACGAGCTCTGAAAGAGCGGTTTAAAAAAGTTATGTATAAACCCTAGCTCTGTGAGGGGGGTAAGGGGAGGTTTTTTGAAAATGAATTTTTATTATTCAGATGGTTGGTGTGTCTGCAAACTTTGCTTTAAAATAGCTGCTTGCAGCAATCAGAAACAATATATCTATTGATTCAAATAAAATGCTTATAAATTCCAGTTCAAAGAGGGGGAAAGACTCCGATACTTTGTTAGCTCTTTTTAAATCTATGTAAAATCCTAAATAATTGATGAAAATAGAATTTCAAGCTATACTGTCAGCTCTCATTATTCATTTTTCATTGTTCATTTTTCATTAACCTTATTCACCCCAATCGAAAACAAGGCATAATCATATCTGACCGGATCATCCGAATCCATAAGCCTTAAATTTTCTGTAAGCTCTACAACAGCCTTCCAGTCATCCTGAGGTCTCGTAAGCAGGCCAAGATGACGCGCCACTCTACCGACATGAACATCTAAAGGGATCATAAGATCCGCCATAGAGATATTTGTCCACAAGCCAAAATCAACATTCTGATCATCCTTGCGCACCATCCAGCGCAGGAACATATTCAATCTCTTACACGCCGTGTTTCTGACGGGAGTAGAAACATGTTTACCGGTGCGTCTCAGCATTAGTTCATCGTCGGTAAATAAACGGTGGAATTTGGAAATGCCGGCTTCGACTTTATTTGAGCCTTCCTGGGTGATAAAAGCGGATTCCAGCGAATCGTTATTTCTGTAAAATTTCTGCAGAAAGTGCAGGAAGTAGATCGTATCATCCGGATTAAAAGTGCGGTGTTTGAAGTGCAGAAAATTTTTCCGGTCCAGATCAGTATGATCCATGATAAAGCGATATGGCTCACCTTCCATTAAGGCAATCAGTTCATTTGCTTTATTAATAATGGTTGTTCTTCGTCCCCAGGAGAGCATAGCTGTCCAGAAAGCAGTGATTTCGATGTCTTGCTTTAATGTAAACTTTCTGGGAATGGAAATTGGATCGCCAACAATGAAACCGTTGTGGTTGTATTTGGTAACAAGAGAGTCTAAATAAGTTTTGAGTTCGATCGTTTGCAGTTCTTTGATTTCTAATGGTAATCAAATATACTTTAATTATGCAATTCTTAATAAGGCATCAATTGCAAGATCTTCATCAATTAGTGGCCAATGGATTCCATAACCAGAGGGCGAAATTTTAAAAAGCATTCTTTGATATTGGTCAGCAACTTGTAATTTTTTTGATACTTTTTCCAGAAGAATTATTATTTCCTTACCATCAATGGTTAAATACATGAAATTTTCATCAAAGGTTACAGTTTGGATATTGTGCGTTATGATCATCGGATTTATTTAATAAAGTAATTATTCCATGAATTTACAATTAAATCAAAGTGTTGATAAATAATTTTCTTAATTTCCTTTTTTGAAACTGGGTTTAGATTAAATGAAAATGCTTCTTTTATTTCTACTTCATCTACCAAAATCCAAAATTTGCATTCCATATCACCTTTTTCAGCATGAATATGGATTGGTTCTTTATTTTCATTAGAATAAAAAAATAATCTCCACCCAAATATAAATAGTACTGTTGGCATATACTTTTAAGGTATGAAAAAGTTCTATTTAATTATATTGACAATTCGCAATCAAAGAATTTGCTGAAAGATCACGGGATAATTTCATATAGTAATTAATTCATCCTTCACATAATGAAGTCGTATAAGCATTTTGTCCCCATCGTCAAAATGGCAACTAACTGCTTCCTTTATGTTTAATTTTAAAAGATCCCAGTCGTCAGCCTCGGTAAATATTGAATGATTCAAGGCTTCAGCTTCAAATCCTCCTTCAGGGGATTCTTTGATTACAAATATGATTTCTTCCATTCTATTTATATCTATTAAATAAAGGTAACGATATTATTGCAAAATTAGTTTTGAAGCATTAAGTCCTATCACTATCAACGGTCTTCATTTATAGGACAAAAAAAGGCTGTCATTTTGGTGACAGCCTCTGATTATTTTAAGATCTCTTTAATCTAATGTTTGTTTTACTTCAGTTATTTCATAACCTTCTATAAAGTCTCCCTCTTTGATATCATTGAAGTTTTTGATAGTAAGACCACATTCAAGACCTGCTTTTACTTCCTTCACATCATCCTTAAATCTTTTCAAAGTACCAATCTCACCATGGACATTCTCCTTGGTAGGGAATACCACGATACCATCCCGTACGACTCTGATAAAAGTATTTCTTGTGATCTTTCCTTCTTCCACGTAACCACCGATGACTGTACCGACCTTGCTGATCTTATACACCTCCCTTACAATAACCTGGGAAACGATCTTCTCTTCCTTCGTAGGTTCAAGCATACCTTCCATGGCTGCTTTAACTTCATTAATAGCTTCGTAAATGATCGAGTAAGTCCTGATCTGAACACCTTCTTTCTCAGCGGCCTTCCTTGCTCCCAAAGATGGACGCACCTGAAATCCAATGATGATAGCGTCAGAAGCTGAAGCCAACAATACATCGGATTCGATGATCTGCCCGACTGCTTTGTGTATCACATTGACCTGGACTGTCGCTACGGACAATTTGATCAATGAATCTGCCAATGCTTCGATAGATCCATCCACATCACCTTTTACGATCAAATTCAATTCCTTGAAAGTACCCAAAGCCAATCGGCGGCCGATATCATCCAAACTGATACGACGGGTCGCCCTGTTGGTTTGTTCACGGTTTATCTGAGCTCTTCGTGCTGCTATCTGACGTGCGTCACCTTCATTCTCAAACTCTTTGAATTTTTCACCTGCCTGGGGAGCACCTGACAATCCAAGAACTAATACAGGAGTAGAAGGGCCCGCGGTTTTTACCTTTTTACCACGTTCATTGAACATTGCTTTGACACGGCCACTATATTCTCCCGCTACGATATAATCCGTTTGATTTAAAGTACCGTTTTGTACAAGGATCTTCGTAACATATCCACGTCCCTTATCAAGGGATGCTTCTATGACAGTTCCGATAGAAACCCTGTTCGGATTTGCTTTGAGGTCCAAAACTTCAGCTTCCAAAAGTATTTTTTCAAGTAGTTGTTCTATATTTTCTCCTGTTTTGGAAGAAATGTCCTGAGATTGATATTTACCACCCCAATCTTCCACCAACAGGTTCATCTGAGCCAATTCTCCTTTGATTTTTTCCGGATCAGCACCCGGCTTATCAATTTTATTGATAGCAAATATTATTGGTACACCAGCCGCCTGAGCATGCGATATCGCTTCTCTGGTCTGAGGCATGATATTGTCATCTGAGGCTATGATTATCACAGCCACATCCGTGATCTTGGCACCTCTTGCTCTCATGGCAGTGAAGGCTTCGTGACCAGGTGTATCCAGGAATACTATTTTCTTTTCACTTATGACCACTTCATAAGCGCCGATATGTTGCGTTATACCTCCGGCTTCACCGCTTACGACATTGGCTTTACGAATATAATCAAGTAGGGACGTTTTACCATGATCGACGTGACCCATCACGGTGATGATAGGAGCTCTTGTTTCCAGACTTTCTTCTGAATCTATTACTTCTTCTTCGTCAAAATCAGTATCATCTTCAGCGCTGATAAATTCTATCTCATGCTCAAACTCTGATGCAACTAATTCAATGATCTCAGCATCAAGCCTTTGATTAATGGATACCATTACACCAAGGTTCATACATGTAGTGATAACCTGAATAGCCGGCACATTCAACAAACTGGCTAACTCAGAAACAGAAATAAACTCTGTGACCTGAATTTTCTCAGTAGATCGCGCTGTTTCGATAGCTTCAGTTTTTTCACGGTGGACTTCTCTTTTGTCCCTTCTAATCTTTGATCTTTTGTTTTTACCACCGGCATTAAGTCTTGCCATGGTACTTTTGATCTTATCTTCTATCTCTTTTTGAGAAACCTCTTTGACGGGTTCCATTCCTCCACGTCTGAAATTGCCCTGGCCCTGACCTCCGTGACTTTGTCCTTGACCCTGACTTGGCCCTCTGTTATAATTGGATTGACCAACATTTCCACCTCCTACATTGACAGGAAGTTTTTTACGTTTTCTTTTTCTTTTTTGTTCCTCTGTAAGATTTTCTCCCGGTGCTGCTGTACCACCTGTCGTTGCAGCAGGCCTGACTACAGGATCCGGTTTGGTGTCGGTCCGTTCATCTTTTTTCTTGACCACAGGTTTGTTCATCTTATCCGTATCGATCTTGCCCAGGATCTTTAACCCTTTAAGAGTAGGAGACTTAGCTCTGAACATATCATCAGGATCCATATCATCACCTGCTGTACGGGATTCAGTAGAGGTAGAAACTTCTGTGATATCATCGGAAACGGCTACAGGATCAGATCCTGCCTCTGTTTGCACTTCTTTCGCAATTTCCGGTTCTTTTTCTTCAATTTGCGGTTCTTCGACTTTGATAACCTGGCTTTCTTCCGGTTTTTTCCTTCTATTCAAATCATCCAGATCGATTTTACCTATTACCTTCATCTCATGTCTTTGCTCTTCCCGGGGAGGTACGTTTGCAGCCACTTCTTTTACAGGCTCGGGTGTTTGGATGATCGGTTCAATAGGGGTCTGAACTATTTCCCTAACGGGAACCTGAACAACTTCAATTTTTTCTTCTTTTTTAGGCAGAGGCTTAGGACCAAGCGTCATCTGCTCGGCTTTATTCTTAATCGCAAGATCTGACTGAAACTCGATCATAAGAATATCATACATATCATCGGTCAGTTTTGCATTGGGTTTTTTCTCCAATTCAAAACCTTTAGAAACCAAATGATCATAGATCGTGTCTAATCCTACCCCAAGTTCTCTTACTACCTGTATTAATTGCTTTTTTGCCATTCAAACTTTTTCTTCCAGTAAAACATTTGTCAATAATATCAATGCATACCGGAAATTTTGCATAAAAGTATATTATTATATTTAAATGAAATTGGATTGGCATAAAAACTTTCCAGCCAACTCCCAATTCTCAATTATCTTATTCATCCTCAAGCTCTGCTTCAAGAATTCTGATTACATCTCTTGCTGTATCTTCTTCAAGATCCGCCCTTCTTACCAGTTCGTCGACTGTAAGTTTTAATACGCTTCTGGCAGTATCACATCCGATCGCTTTTAAAGCGTCGAGGATCCAGCCATCTATTTCATCCGCGAATTCATCCAATTCAACATCGTCGATCTCCATTTCATCCGTATCTCTAAAGACATCGATCTCATAACCTGTTAGTTTGGTAGCCAGTTTTATATTCGAACCACTTTTACCGATGGCAAGAGAAACCTGATCAGGTTTTAAATAAACTGAAGCCCTCATCGTTTCAGGGAAGATCTGGATATCTGTGATCTTAGCAGGCGTGAGCGATCTTTGGATGTACAGAACAATATTGTTTGTAAAGTTAACAATATCGATGTTTTCATTGCGCAACTCCCGAACTATGCCGTGGATCCTGCTACCTTTCATACCTACACAAGCACCTACCGGATCGATCCGGTCATCATATGATTCTACCGCTACCTTAGCTCTTTCTCCGGGTATCCTCACGATCTTTTTAATAGTGATCAATCCATCTTCGATCTCAGGAACTTCCTGTTCCATCAATTTTTCTAAAAACATAGGCTCCGTGCGTGATAAAGTAATGACCGGAAGGTTATTTCTCATCTCCACTTTTTTGATAACACCACGAGTGGATTCTCCTTTTCTGAAGAAATCCCCACGGATCATCTCCGTCTTAGGCAATACCAGCTCCTGGCCGGTCGCATCATCAAGCACAAGGACTTCTTTGCCCAACACCTGATTGATCTCACCTGTGATCAGATCACCTATTCTGTCTTCATATCTTTTGAATATCTCATCTTTTTCCAATTCCATGATCCTGGAAACAAGAGTTTGGCGTGCAGCCATAACGGCTCTTCTTCCAAATTCTTCAGTATCAACTTTTTCGTTGCACTCATCTTCCACTTCATAATCCGAATCAAGTTCAAGCGCCTCATGGATCGATATTTCAGTCAATTCATCAGTCACTTCACCATCCGGGACGATAGTTCTGCGCCTCCACAATTCAAGGTCACCCGTATTTGTGTTTACAATTACGTCAAAGTTTTCATCAGATCCGTACTTCTTTTTGATCAATGTTCTGAAAACATCTTCCAAAACACGCATCATGGTAGGTCTGTCAATATTTTTACCGTCTTTGAAATCCTTAAAGGTCTCTGTTAAATTCATTATATTCCTATTCTAAATTTGTTTAAAACTTAATATTTATCATTACTTTATTCGTTTCCGAATACTTAAATGGAGCTATTTCATCCTCCGTTCTTTTCTTTTTTCCTTCCTTCCACACTTTCTTATATTTAATAGAGAACTCCTGATCGTTGGCATCTTCAAGAACTCCTATTATTTTACTGCTGTCTGTGCGGGTAACTGTAACTTCTCTTCCGATATTCTTCTTGTATTGCCGGGGCAATCTGAGAGGGCGACTAAGTCCGGGAGAAGAAACTTCAAGTGTATAATCTTCGCCCAACTGTTTGCCTTCGTCCAGAAACTGTTCTACAACTCGGCTTACTTTTTTACAAACATCAAAACTTATAGCGTCGTCACTGTCGATATAGATCTCGAGCTTTTTGGTTTTATTCACCAATTCTACTACGAAACAATCTTTTCTGTCAGCCAGTTCAAAATATTTTTCTACGATCTGTACTATCTGTTCTTCTAAACTCATACTTGCTAAAAATAAAATAGGGAACTCATCGTCCCCTATTATTTATTCTTCCATTTCTGGCACAAAGATACGAAGTTATTTTAATTCAAACAAATTATATCTGAAAGGGTCCTGATGACATTAATTTTCATAAAATTATTGTTCAGAAAATGAACGAAATGTCAATCGGTGATATAACTGAAGAATTGCAATAATGTTTAAATTAAAAATTATTTCTTTTGTTCTGGTAGAATCTCAATTTTGATCAAAGTATCTTTTTTAAGGAACAGGACGATCTTATCATTATTATTCTCAGTAACTACCTGTATGGTATCTTGTTGGATTTGTTCAGTAATTCCAAATTTTGCTAAAACTTCCTGCCTGTCCATGCCTGTTCTCAAGCCATTTTGCAGAAGGAATAATTCATTTTTTAAACTTGCTATCAGCAATTGATCAGATGATCCTTCTTTTTTTCTGAATTCGATCAGGGAAGCTTTGAAGATCATCGAAACTATTGTATCCCTGTCTTTAGCAGGAGTATCATTTGTCTTCCGTTTTTTGATAACGAACGTTTCTGCATAATTCTCCATGACATTTTTTATGCTATTGTAATCCTCCTTCAAGGTAGCCCCAACAAAATCGCTCGCTAAGATCACATATTCACCATCCCTTTTAGTCAGTCCACCCATGTGCTCGGAAGCCACATCCAATAATTCGTCTGAAGATTTCAAAGGAAGTGCCTCATCCTCAAGGGTATCGCTGCTCACCTCGATCAATTCCCTACCCTTATTCTGTGGATCAGGTTTACAACCTATAAAAATC
>JAYUWT010000474.1:0-3066 GCA_043753405.1 Saprospiraceae bacterium
ATCCTGCTAGCCAAAACGATAAACTATACTATCGGATCAAAATGATCAAAAAGGATGGTAGCCATCAATATACAAAGATTCAGATCGTCCAATGGTCTGAACTTTTTCCGGTACGCGTATATCAGGATAATGAAATTCAAGTACTCCATCTGATGATAGACAGGAAAGAATTGGCTGTGCCATTGTCTGTAAGTGTTTTAAATATGAATGGAATGCCTGTTTTTAATAATAAATATATTCACCAGGAAAAGATCATGATTTCCACAAAAGATTGGGCAGCCGGATATTACATTGTTCAGATCACTAAAAACGATGCAAATCCGGTGATACAGAAAATATATGTTCAGAAATGAGGCACTAAGCGGTAGGCAGCAGGCTGTAAGCTTTAAGCCGCTCTGTAGGGTTCAACTCGGTCAATATCATATCTACGATCCTGTTTCATCCTGGTTTCTATTGTCTATTGTCTAGTATCTAGAGTCTATTTTACTAACTGAAACGTCGTCCTCCTATTTAACTGATATTCCTCTTCAGTGCATTTTTCACAAACACAGATGGTTACGGGCCTTGACTCCCCGAAGCCTTGCGATGTAAGTCTTGCCTTTGATATACCTTTGGATGTAAGATAGGTCACGACAGATTTTGCCCTGTTTGCCGACAGTTGCATGTTGTAGGCATTACTTCCCCTGCAATCCGTGTGTGCGTTAATCTTTATTTTAAAAATCGGATTTAATTCCATGATGGACAATAGTTCATCCAGGGAACTGATGGCATCTTTACGAATATCATATTTATCATAGTCATAATAGATATCTTTTATGTCTATTTCCTGATCATACAACACAGGATAGAGATTGATAATGACATTGAACTCCTGGATGTTTTTTGTGCTGTCTATTTTAATGATTTCCTTTCTGATCACTCTTGAACTGGTAAGGAAGCCTTCACTTGACGCTGTAACATTGATGGCTTGTCTGACGGCAATGACCATCGTAGTTTTTCCATTTCGGTCTGAGGTCATGATACTGTCTTTTCCAGCAGCCCGGATATTGACCTGCGCTCCATCCAAATATTTTGTAGTATTGGAGATCTTGCCATTTGTTATTTCAAATCCTTTGGTATATATATTCAGCTTTACGAGGATTTGATCCTCCTTTATGACCGGAGTATCGATCTTAAGTTTAACCGGTAATTCTTTGGTTTTGACAAAGCTATAGATATCATCCTGACCGACTCCACCCTTCCTATTGGATGTGAAAAAACCTTTTTGCGTGATCTGGGAAGTAGGTTCAAATGTCGGATCAATATATATACCAAAATCATCATATGATGAATTGATGGGAGATTTCAAATTATTTGGTGGTGTCCATTGGCCCCTTCCCACATAGGTGCGGCAGATATCCAGCCCACCCATACCTGTCGGCTGATCCGATGAAAAATACATAGTATCTTTATCAAAACTGACATATTTTTCGTTGTACTCTGAATTGATGATCTGAGGCAATCTAACTGTCTCGCCCCAAATTCCGTCAACTCGCTTAGAATAATAAACATCAAAGCCTGTATTGAATTTAGGGTCTTCCAATGAGAAAAACAAAGTATTACTATCCAACCCGAACGCAGGTCCCAAATAATTAATACTATCTGCCACAAATGGTAATACCTGAGGGTCTGTCCAATTGCCATCAATATTTCTTGAGGACAACAGTTTGCAATTTTGATCCCCTCCCACCCTGTCAAAACACCGGCAAAAAATGACCTCCTGTTTCGATGGAGAATAAACGAGGGAACCCTCATTTGCTTCTGTATTGACGAGGCCTTTCATGATCCTGACCTCAGATGCCATTGAATCAGTCATGTATACGTCGGAGAAATCCCTGCCTGTCCATTTATACTTTTCGCTTATTTGTTCCCCGGGTCTATCAGAAGTAAAAATGATATGACCTTCAGGTGAAACAATAGGACTGTAATCTGCAGCCGGTGAATTAAATTGGACAGGTTTTATCTTATAGGGGTTTGTGCCTGAATCCTTTTGCCACTGACTCACATTACTAAGGGTAACAAGATCCGTTCTGAATCTGTTCGGATCATTTAATTGCTGGCCAAGTTTTTGAAGGATAACTAAAGCTTCTTCATAGCGACCGGTGTTTTTTAAAGACGCTGCCAGATATAAAAGCTTGGAGGGAGAATCACTGTTTTCTGTACTTTGACGAAACCAGGACAAAGCTTTGTCTGGTTCGTTCATCTTCTCATAACTTTGACCAAGCATGAAAGCCTTATCAGATTTGACAATAGACTGGTTGGTGCTATTCCACTCTTTTTCCAGAAGTTCGACAGCTACAGCATATTGGCCGACCTCAAAGGCATCTTCTCCGGTTTTTACTTTTAAAGTTTTGTTACAACCGCAAAGAATTATAAAAAGCAGGGATAACCAAATGCAATTTTTTACCATATTCTATAAAATCTTTGTAAGAGGTAATAACGTATGGATTAGTGATTAAAGCTTACAAGGTAATAAAAAAATATTTTCAATCTTCATCCTATAATCAAACAAATAAAGGCAAATTAGTTCAACGGATCTCTGTCACCATGTCAATTAAATAATATGGACTGTAATTTTGGCATAAAAAGACAGCTTGGCACGAATTGTGCTAAAGGTAATTCGAAAATGTTCTATTAATAAAACCAAAATAAATCGTATACATGAAGCCAATAAATGACAGAGTTGTTGTAAAGCCTGCCCCGGCCGAAGAAAGAACCAAAGGTGGGATCATTATCCCGGATACAGCAAAAGAAAAACCACAACGAGGTGAGATCATTGCTGTAGGCCCGGGTAAAGATGGCAATTTGATGACCGTTCAGATAGGTGATATTGTTCTATACGGTAAATATGCCGGCCAGGAATTAAATCATGAAGGTAGTGATTACCTTATCATGAGAGAAGACGACATCCTTGTGGTCCTTTAAATCCATTATAATTTTCATCAATTAATTAATTACAAAAACAAAATAAAATAGATATGGCTAAAGAAATTAGCTTTGATAGTTCAGCACGCAATGAATTAAAAG
>JAYUWT010000475.1:0-3065 GCA_043753405.1 Saprospiraceae bacterium
AAAAAGAATAAACATATTAACAGGCACGACAAATGCCTGTAAAAGAGTGTAATAGATAACATAGTTATAGGTTAAAAAAAATGATAAATAATCCCTTAAAGGACGATGTCTAAATAATAATAATGTCTCTCAAATATTGCAGCGCGAAATTTATGCTGCATTGATAAAAATTAACAATAATGTCTCAAATCGGGTGCAAGTTAGGAATAAACTTTAAGAGTATTGGCGGATTGACAAATAAAATACTGAAATGAGTAAAAAATACAACTTTATTGGGATGAAATTTAACCCTTTAATGGGATGTTTTATCTATGAAAATATACCGATTTTATAAATATCTCTCTTTCAATACCTTCAGGTGGTGTAGGGTATGGCCTATCATAAAACTAATTCCGGCCCTGGCCGTAAAGTTATAATCTCCATTGCGTGCTTTGAATGAGCTTTGATCATCATTAATACTGCTCATTAAAAAAAAGGAGGATGCTCTTACTGTTTTGAATTCCTCAATCAGGTCTTTCAACGTTCTGGATGAAACATCCACATGGTCTGCATAATGATTCTCATCAAAACTCATGAGGTTAGTGGTGGCGTCCATACGTGCTGCCACCAGGGATCTGTAACCAAAGATTCTCTCAGCATCGATTATGTGGTTAAGCATTTCTTTGATCGTCCACTTACCTTCAGCATAAGCATAATCCTCCATTTCGGGTGCAACAGTGTGAAAGACTTCAATGATCTCACCACTATTCTGTTGCAATAATTCAAGAAGATCTCCTTCGGGTATCAGATCAAAATAATTTTGAAAAAAAGGATTGTATTCCCCTGGCAATGGTCGTTGCATGTATAATTAGTTTGATAAATGAACTATGTGTAAATATAGGAGATTCTAGACACTAGATGATAGATTCTGGAAAATGTTAATTGGTTAGGAGGTTAAGGAGTTAGGAGGTCGCTTTGATAGATGTCAGACGTCAGACATCAGGCATCAGATTAAAAAAACTACGAAGCCGGATCACCTATCACCTGATCACCTATCACCTGATCACTCATCGCCGGATCACCTATCACCTGATCACCTATCACCTGATCACTCATCGCCTGATCACCTATCACCTGATCACTTATCACCTTATCACTCATCACTTATTTCTAATGTCGCTTCGCTGTTCGCTCATTAATCATTTATCATTTTAATCGTTCGTCACGCCAATTTATCTATTCGTCATGTAAAAGCATGTAGCCATGTAAAACAAAATTTCATGGAAAATTGTGACCATATCTTGCAGTCAAATATTACAAACCGATTGGTCAAACAATCTTTTAAACAACAAAAAAAATAACATAAAAACAAACTTTGCTATGAAACTCACTAGACTAAAATTATTTGCTGCCCTTTTGATGTTATCCTTCACCACCTTCGCACAGGATGTAGTAGATTATGGAAATCTTTTTGAAGTGACTCAGAAATCTGATAATGGTCGCAACATGGATTCCAGGATCACCCGATTAAATATTGATCCAACATCTCTTGAAAAAATCTGGGAGAAAAAAGATCAAAAAATCAATATCGACATCCCATTTTCTGACGGCAATACTTTTGAAGTAGAATTGACGAAATCAGTAATTTTCTCTGAAAACTTTAAAGTCACCCTTACTTCAGGTAAACCTTACACAGGAGAACTGGGTGTGCACTATTCCGGACATATTGCCAATAATCCCAATTCCATAGTGGCTATTAGCATTTTTAAAAACCAACTGCACGGATTAATTTCTAATAACGCAGGCAATTACAACCTTGGTAAGATTAAAAATTCTGATCAATATGCATTTTATCTTGATAAAGATCTTGATTTCAACCCTCAACAGTTATGCACGACGCATGATCGTAATGTGTTTGAAATGCCGGAAACCGTAAATGAGATTGAGACCCGCAACAATAAAGTAGTAAATGTACTATTTGAACTGGATTATGACGTGGCTCAAGCTATTGGCAGTATCGATGAAGCAGCACAATATATGATGGCTGTCATCGGCCAGGGTGTAAAACTTTATTCAAATGATGGTATTACAGCACAGGCTTCAGAATTAAAAATTTGGGATCAACCGAGTCCTTATGTCATAGGATCTTCTGATGTGTATCTTGACTCTTATTGCGAACATACTGATGATTTCAATGGTCACCTTGCTGTTTTGATATCCACTAAGAGCGATTTAGGTGGTGGATTAGCTAATTCTATAGGTGGATTGTGTGATTCCAATCGCGATCTCCAAAAATGTGTTTATAATCTAACCGGAGATTATAAGGAAGTCCCTACATATTCATGGGATTGTCATGTATGGGTGCATGAGACAGGACATTTACTAGGTTCGAGACATACCCATGCTTGTGTATGGAATGGGAATAATACACAAATAGATGATTGTGCAAGTGTACACCAATATAATCAGGGAGCTACTTTAGATCAACTGGAGGGCGGTGATTGTTTTGACCCTAATAATCCTGTTCTTCCTTCAAACGGAGGCTTTATAATGAGCTATTGTGGCTTCGTCCCGGAAATTGGCACCAATCTTGCATTAGGTTTTGGTCAACTTTCAGGCAATTTCATACGAAATGCAATAAAAAATGCTTCATGTATTTCTGATGGAGGTGGTGGTTCTTTAAGCGTAGATCAACTGTTTGTGGAAATCCCTACCGAAGGTGGCTGCAAATCTATCAATGTAACAGCATCAGGAGATTGGGGAGCAGAATATGACCCGGCATATCCTCCATTCTTTTTAACTAATGCTGCTAATATAGCTGGAAGTGGCAATCGAAAAATTGAATTTTGTGCGGGAAAAAATACGCTTCCTGTACCATTCTATACAGTAATATATGTATACGATAACGCGACGGAGTTTCCTATTATCATCAGACAAGATTCAGTACATGAACCTACAGCATTATTCTATCCGGGTAACGAAAAAATAAGCCCATTCTCAGGTGAGACATTCAGCATGGATATCCTTACCAATACGGACTGGAAACTTGTTCAGAAGGAATATGATCAAAAATGGGTCATCATCAA
>JAYUWT010000476.1:0-3059 GCA_043753405.1 Saprospiraceae bacterium
GTGACAAACAATTCGTGAAGGATACGGCTGTTTCCAAAACCGGCACTTTTGTTTTCAGTGGCAAAAAGGATCTGGACCCGGGAGTTTATATGGCTGTGCTTCTACCGCAAAAGAATGTTTTTCAGTTTATAGTGGACAAAAACAATAGTCATTTTAGTGTTCAGGCGGATGCTGCCAGACTGAGTGGTAAGTTGAAAGCAAAGAATTCGGAAGAGAATACGATATTTTTCAATTATATCCATTATTTGTCAAGTCAAAAGCCAATGGCTGATTCGTTGAGGAAACTGGTCAGGGAAACGCTTGATTCGACTAAAGCGAGAGGTCTTAATACCAAAATTGAAGAGTTAGACAAGGTAGTTTTTAAGGTCCAGGATGATTTTATTTCAAAAAACCCTAATTCATTTACAGCAACTTTGATAAAATCATCCAAAGATGGGCCTTTACCCAATTATGGGCCTAACGATGATTATGAAACCAAGGTTAGAGGTTATAATAATTACAAGGATCATTATCTGGACAATTTAAATTTCGCTGATGAGCGATTATTCCGGTCTCCGGTTTACTTTCAAAAAATTGATGCTTTCATTCAAAGTATTACTTATCAACAACCTGATTCGATCATTAAGTCGCTAGACATTGTTCTTGGAAAAACTAAGGTAATTCCTGACGCATTCAAATATTATTTAAGTCATTATTTCAATTATTATATTAAAAGCAAGTTTGTCGGCATGGATGCTGTCTATGTACATCTTATTGATAAATATTACGGTAAGGGTCAAGCTCCATGGGTGGATGCTGCCAATCTTCAAAAAATGAAGGATGCTGCCAATGATGTGCGCCCAACTTTACTGGGCAGATATGCCCCAAATCTTACTTTTATAAATCAGAAAGATAGCTCTGATATCAAGGTGCACGATATAAAAGCAGATTATACTGTTTTATTTTTCTGGGCTCCTGATTGCTCCCATTGTGAAAAAGCAATTCCATTTGTATTGGATTTTGATAAAAAATACACAGCAAAGGGTGTTAGGATTTTTGCAATATGTACCGGTTTATTGGATGAAGCCAAAGATTGCTGGAAGGGTGTACAGAAAAAACATATGGAACATTTTCTCAATGTATACGATCCTGTACTTATGTCAAATTTTAAGATCCTATATAATATTAAATCAACACCACAGTTTTTTATCCTTGATAAAGATAAAAAGATATTGTCGAAAGGTATTGGTGCCGAACAACTTGATGAAGTAATGAGTAAGATTATCGAATATGATAAGAATCAGAAAGCATTGAAGTGAGGAAGTGACCCTACGTCCTTTATTGTCCGGACCGCACTTAGTAATATGATATTAATAACAAATCAAATATGTCGCTCGGCATGATACGAAGACCTGACTAATGGCCCGCTTTCCACATAAGAAAAACCAAATTTATAACCTTCTTCTTTGTAGTATGCAAAGGTGTCAGGGTGAACATATTCAGCGATCCCAATATGCATTTTTGTAGGTTGAAGATATTGACCTAAGGTCAAAACATCACAATCGTGTGCCTTTAGATCTTCCATTGTTGCCAAAACTTCTTCTTTGGTTTCTCCGAGCCCAAGCATTATTCCTGACTTGGTACGAAGTCCGGCAGCTTTGGTTCTTTTTATTTGTTCAAGACTTCGGTCATATTTAGCCTGGGGGCGAACCCTTCGATATAAGGAACGTACTGTTTCCATATTGTGAGAAACTACTTCCTGACCTCCGGTTATCATTCTATCCAATGAATTCCAATCCGCCTTCACATCGGGGATAAGTGTTTCAATAGTGGTCGCCGGGGAGAGATTTTTAACAGATACGACGGTCTGGTACCATATTTCGGCCCCTTTATCTTTTAATTCGTCCCTGTTGACAGATGTAATTACTGCATGTTTTACTTGCATAAGGTAAATAGCCTGAGCAACACGAAGTGGCTCATCTTCATCATACTCCGGGGGCCTACCGGTTTTAACGGCGCAAAAAGTGCATGAGCGCGTGCATACATCACCCAATATCATAAAAGTCGCTGTACCTTCACCCCAGCACTCACCCATATTAGGGCAATTACCGCTTTGACAGATCGTATGTAGCTTATAATTATCCACGAGTGACCTGACATGCCTATATTTTTCCCCAATGGGAAGTTTAACACGCAACCATTCCGGTCGTTTTTGACGTTTTGGTTCTAATTTGGTAATTTCCAATGTATTTAGATCAATTATAGGAAGGTCGAACATTGCATAAGTTTAAAACTATACAAAAGTAACAATTGATAGGAAGTCCTGGTCATTACTTTCAATAAAATCTATAGCGGGACTTAATTTTAAACCCTCTTACCAAACTGTAATGAGAGGTAAAAGTTTATCAGGTATGGTCTTTTGGGTTGATTTACCATCAGTTCAATAGGTTGGGTAAACACATTGATCATTGCTCCCACTTCAAGAGCTTTAATAAAATTATCATATTTACCGAAATCGCAATGTATTCCAGATTGAAAGTGAACTCCTGGAACAACGGAGGATTCGAAGATGCCTTTAAAAATATTGGAACGTCCAAAGATTCTTGTATTATCCAGATATTTCGTTTCGTCGCCGTTACCATATTTGATCTCTGAAAGTTCCGGAATGCCTGTATCTTCGTTGAGGGAAGCCACTTTCAGATAATAAGGCTGCAGTATTCCCAGAGTTACTCCACCTTCAATAATATAACCTACCATGACTCCACGCTTGGAGGCTTTATCAGACCAATATCTTTTAATCCCCTTGCCTACTTTAATCGAATAAAAAGAGTTAATTTTACCATATACAAAGGGGGTGGATGTTTCATTTGTACTGGCGAAAATGACTTTATTATTTTGCCTGTTTTCCCTTGGATCTTTATGTAAGGTGATATCAAAAAATAAAGTATTAGTTTTATAATAGGTCTTGATCTTACCTGTGGTCAATCCAATCGTAAATCCATTGGTATTGACTCTCAGATCTATGTTGTGTTCTCTATTGTAGATGATCCCTTTTTGTTGAGGAATTAAAATGCCGGAAG
>JAYUWT010000477.1:0-3045 GCA_043753405.1 Saprospiraceae bacterium
CATCTGCCTGATTTATTTAAAGAAGCCAGGGTGTCCAGAAATCAAATAAAGCAGGATTCGAGGCAAAAAAGGATTTTGGAACGAGCAATGGAAAATGAGGAAGAATTAAAAGCAATCTGATCTTTAATAAGCATTGTTATCAATGAAAAATATTTACGTTATAAAGCGATTGTTCCGGTATGTAACCAATTACAAGACCCGGCTGATTATTCTGATCCTTATTGCTTTGATAGGCGTAGCGTTTGAAGTTGCCAAGCCTTTACCAATAAAAATTGTTATTGATAATGTATTAACCGGCCAACCCCTACCTGCTTTTCTTCAAAACTGGACGGGGTTTACTATTCCTGGCGATAAAGAACAATTACTGATACTTTGTATTCTTGTTGTTGTTACTATCACTGTAGGCAGCGCAGTTATTTCTTTAGTAGTAAGCAATATGACCGTTGGCCTTTCGCAACGTCTTGTGTATGATATTTCTGTTGATCTGTTCAGTAAACTACAACGATTAACGCTTTCATTTTACACAAAAAATAAAATTGGCGACTTGCTGCAGAGGGTTACAGGCGATGCTTTCGTTATTTATTTTTTGGTGGCCCAGATCATCATACCCGCTATAACTTCCCTCATTTGCCTGGTAGCAATGTTTTATATTATGGCCAAAATAAACCTGATAATGGCGTTGATTGCTATGGCGGTTGTTCCGCTATTAGGGATATCTCTAGCATTTTTCAGCAAGCCCATGAACGACACTACAACGAACCAATATCAGAAGCAGGGCAATCTTTCCGCTTTTTTGCAACAAAGTCTATCTTCCATGAAGATCATCCAGGCTTTTGCAAGAGAGTCGTATATGTATAATAAATTGGAGAGACATGCCTGGGAATTTGGTAAAGCATTCCAGACAGCTACATTGGTATCCACCCGCTATAATCTATTAACGGCTTTAATAACAGGTCTTGCATCTGCCGGACTAATTGGACTAGGGGCCTACCGAGGTCTTGATGGGAATTTATCTGCGGGCGAACTTTATATTTTTCTGGGTTATATCACTGCATTATATGGCCCGGTCAATTCGCTGTCAACTGCTATTGGCACCTCTATTGTAATTGGTTCGAGGGGAAAAAGACTTTTTGAAATACTCGATTCAGATGAGGTAGTAAAAGAAAAACCCAATGCCCGTCATCTTGATCATTCCAAGGGTGCGGTAACTTTTGAGAATGTAAAATTTGGGTATGAGTTGGATACCGGAGAAAAAAGAGCTGTATTAAATGACATTAATTTTCATGCAGAAGCAGGACAAATTATAGCAATAGTAGGAGCCACCGGTGCAGGCAAAACTTCGTTGATCTCCATGATTGCCCGTTTTTATGATCCCTGGAAAGGGAGAATATTGATTGATGGGCATGACCTGCGGGATATACAGGTGAATTCATTACGGGAAAACATCTCATTGGTATTACAGGACCCCTTCCTGTTTCCTATGACCATTGGAGAAAATATTGCTTTTGGTAATCCGAAGGCGTCTTTTACGGAAATTACCGAAGCTGCAAAATCAGCGCAGGCACATGAGTTTATTTTGAAACTGCCGCAACAATATGATACACCTGTAAGCGAAATGGGAGCCTCACTTTCCGGCGGGGAAAAACAACGTATTGCCTTGGCCAGGGCCTTTTTAAAGAAAGCTTCTATACTCATATTGGATGAACCCACTTCCGCATTAGACGCATTAACCGAAGCAAAGATTTTTAAAAAGCTGTCAGAGATAGCACATGATAAAACCATTTTTTTAATCTCACACCGCTTATCAACTATTAAACATGCAGACCAGATCATAACGCTCAAGGACGGGTATGTAGTGGAAAGAGGCACTCATGATAATCTTATTCTGGAAGGAACTGTTTATGCAGATTTATACAAATACCAACACATTACTTAACTTACTATGACAGCCACAATTAATTATAGACCTTACGAAAAAAACGATGTTTCGCAAATACTAGCCTTATGGGAAAATAGCTCTGATTTTGGAAGCTTGTCACAAGAAATATTTGAAACATGGTTGAAAACTCCTTATGAAAAAGCAGAAATAATCGTTGCAGAACATGAGCACAACCAACTCATTGGCCAAATGGCTTTTATGCCAACCAGAATGGTTGTTAATGGCCAATTAGTAAAAGCCGTGAGAATAGCTGCCCCGATACTGCATAAAAATTACCGCTTTACTGAAGCGTCTGCTCATCCAATTTTCGAAATGTTCATGAAAGGAATTGAACGTGCAAGAAACCATGGTTTTTCACTAACTTATATTTTCCCAGCACGTGGTTGGCTTAGAGCTATTGAAATGTATTCAGAACTCGTAATAAAATGGCAATCGGCAACATTTAACACCTTCTCTGTAACCATTAAAGAATCTGCTGATAACAAGGCTTTGGAAAACAGCCACCTTAATTTAAAAATAGCAGAAAGTTTTACGGAAGAATATGACCAGCTATGGAAAAACGCTGTTATCGGTGTCCCCATTCATTGTGGTATTGTACGACAAAAAGAATGGCTTAAGTATAAGCTTTCAGATCATTGTGTAATAGAAGCAAGACACAGAACTGACCACTCATTAAAAGGCTATTTCGTCGTAAAGAAAAAATCGGGATTGCTTGTTGATATGTTAGCAAATTCGAAACAGGAATTGAAAGAACTTTTTTGGTGTTCAATAGAAATGTTAGCTTCAGCCTGTCCTGAAAATACTTTAATCGAAACAGGAAAAGTCACAGGTATGTATACAGACCTGATGGCTTTAATTTTGGAAAATAAAGAAGTTGAGTTTCCTAATTACAAATTCGATTTTGGGTGCTGTGCTTTGGATGATAGCATTGACCCCGATCACATTAAACCGGGTCAATGGTATATGATGCCGGACGTTTAAAAATTCTTTATGAAAACGAATTATAAAATTTATACGGAAAATGATATTGATAAGCTGGTAGAATTCTGGAATCAGAATTCTGACTGGGATATTATCGACAGGGGAGAATGGGAAAGAAGATTTTA
>JAYUWT010000478.1:0-3039 GCA_043753405.1 Saprospiraceae bacterium
AAGAAATACTGAACTGATAGAATGTGCATTTCTAAGTTCAGCGATTAAGTCTTTTTTGACCAGTATTATTAATTTATTCAATTACTGTTTAATATTTCATGGTTCGCAAAGCTAAAATATTATTTATTTAAAGCCTTAAAATAAAACTATGAAATATTATATATTATATTGTTTTATAATATATTTGTAATTTTAAATTAAAGTTTTGGTAAATAAGGTCTATATACATATTTTGCTTTGGTTATTTTGTATAACCGGAAATATGGTATATTCCCAAACATACGTAATCACCAAATTGGTCAAAGGAGAAGGGTCACTGGCACTGTTAAGGAAATATAATCTGGATAGATATAGCTGCAATATCACAGAATTTTATAAAATAAATAAGCTGAACAACGGAGACCCGCTTTTTCTGAACAAAGTCTATAAACTACCTGTAAGGGTTCACAAATATGATGGTAAATCTATCAGGACCACCTTATCTAATTTCGATCTCGTAAAAGCACTGGAGGTAGAAGGTTACAATAAAGAATTGGTCCAAAAAAAAATTAAACCTCAATATTTTGTCTCTGACAGGATCTTGTGGGTACCCTTTCATATTTACAACTGCGCTGCTGAGCGGCAAAATCTTCCTCCACAGATAATGAATGTTCCGGATGAAAAACCTTCGGAAGTGAAAGAGAATACAACAGAAGTGCTGACGGGTTTGAATAAGGTCACAAATATACCCTTATTCGGAGCTAATTATCAGAATGTGCCCATGATCGATGAAAAATTGCGTGGACAGGTTTTTTATATTAAGGGTGGTCATGGGGGGCCGGATCCGGGTGCCATGGTAAAGATCGCTGAGAATATTTGTTGTGAAGATGAATATGCCTATGATGTAGCTTTGCGATTGGGCAGGAAAATAATTCAACATGGGGGAATAGTGCATTTTATAGTGTATGATCCCGATGATGGGATCAGGAGTGATGAATATCTTAAATGCGACAAAGATGATCTTCATGCCGGAAAAGGAGCTATACCACTCAATCAAATAAAGCGGCTGAGAACCCGTGTCTCGATCATCAACAATCTTTATAATAAATACAGGAATCAGGGCATTAAAGACCAACGGTTTATAAGTATCCATGTAGACTCCCGATCGCAAGGACTAGAATTGGATGCCCATTTTTATTATGCTGACGGCTCAAAAAAAGGATATCAGATGGCAACCAATGTACAAGCCGTTTTTGAACAAAAGTACGCTGCTATGGGAAACAAAAAGTATACAGGGACTGTCAAAAACAGAGATCTGTATGTATTAAAATATTCAAACCCACCTGCGATTTTTGTGGAATTGGGAAATATTCAGAATGAAAATGATCAAAAGAGATTTCTGAAACCGGAAAACAGGCAGTCATTGGCTGATTGGCTTTACGAAGGATTTACAAAGTGAAGGAAGGTTAGGAGGTTAAAAGGTTAGAAGGTTAAAAGGCTAGAAGGTTAAAAGGTTAGGAGGTTAGGAGGTTAAAAAGTTAGGAGGTTGGGAGGTAAAAAGGACGATGTACAGCAATGTATTTGTTTTTATATAATATATGTTAAAGATGATGATTTAAGTATTAAATGATCGTTAAGTTCAAACACCAAACACCAAACTTCTCCACCCTAATCCCGAATTGATCTCCCTAATCACATGCCTTCAGGTCGCTCAATTTTCTGACATCTGACATCTGGTATCTAGCTCTGATCTCTGGCCTCAGTCCTCTTGCATCTGTCCTCTCATTTAATTATCGTGAAAGGAATAGACTTATATCCCGTGGATTTGATTATAGGAATCAGATAATAACTGCCGTTTGGAAGGTTGTGATCCATAAGATAGTATTTATCCCCGTTGACTTCCTTTTGGAGTACAATGTTTCCTCGTTGATCCAAAATCCATATTTTTTCAACATGCTTTTTAAAGTGGAAGCTGATATTGTCTCTTGAAGGATTGGGATAAACTGAATGAACAAGATCTTCCTTATTCAAAGATTTGGATGCGGCAGTCATTCCACATAGACGGGGATAATACAAGGCAATACTACGGGTAGAATAATCGATGAGATAGGGAAGATATTTAATATCTGTATAGATATCAGTATGCATTCCACCGGGAACAACGACAATGGAATTGGGAATGCCGATTAGTTCGGCTTCCCGGTGTATGGCGCGGGAACCATACAGCTGACCCAGTCCAAAAACTGAATTTGAGTCAATGGGCACTACATCATCTTTATCCCCATGGTAACTCATCAGCATTGGCTCACCCGGATCAAGTAATTTATTGGAGAATAATGCCCCGGATAAATTGAAAATACCAAAAATATCACGATCCTCATGGCTCAGATTCTCGGCATCACCGGTATTTCCGCTGTACCCGCCATTGGTGAGGATTACATTTTTAATTGTAGCATCCATCGGATCATTTTCATCCAGATAACCGGCATGCAGAGCCATAATTGCTCCAGCAGAAATACCTCCTATAAACATCTTAGTGGTATCGATTTTAAACAAGTTATCATTAGCCGCATCAGATTTAAAAAATCTATAAGCACCTTTTATATCAGAAATCGCTTTTAATGCCGCACCGGTAAAAGCTTCCGGAGAAGGCAGGCCCACCAATAATCTGTACTGAATAGATGCAACGACAAATCCCTGTTTGGCATAGTATTCACAGAAGTCAGTCATATCCGTTTTATTGCCGCTTATAAATGCTCCCCCATGAGCGAGGATGATGATGGGCCTTGCAGATACGTTATCATTTTTAGGCTGGTAAATATCTACATACAGATCTTTATTTTCAGGTACCGCCGTAGCATATTTGACTGTGGATTTATCAAAGGCACTGAAGACTTCATAAGCATATCTGAAACCATCACAGCCTTCTGCAAAGCCTTGTGCTGCCGCGTTAAAAGCTCCAAAAATAAATGTCGAAAAAATAAAAAGAAGCTTGAAACGATTCATGTTAATAATTTTTTGTAAAGTTAATTATATTTTTTTGAGAAAATTTGATTTTTT
>JAYUWT010000479.1:0-3029 GCA_043753405.1 Saprospiraceae bacterium
AATTGGCTCAACCTGGTGTTTACCAGATTTCCAATAGCTTGGATCAGGCTGTGGTTGACCCTTCCAGAACAAAGAAGGCTATAAATAGTGTGTATGGTAGTACTCAGATTGCTTTCGATGAGAAAATTTATTTAGATCTTACAGGCAGAAATGACTGGTCAAGTACATTACCCTTCCAGAACAATTCTTTTTTCTACCCTTCAGTAAGTTCAAGCTTTATCTTGGATGAAATTTTTGAACTTCCTAAGGCAATTACTTTTTCTAAGTTCAGGGCATCCTGGGCACAGGTTGGTAATGATACCAGACCTTATCAAACTGCGAGATATTATGATCGTATTTATGGTAATTCTTTCACAAATCCTAACCAGCTATTTAATGCAGACTTAAAGCCTGAAATTACCGCGAGTTATGAATTTGGTTTGGATATGCGTTTTTTAAACAACAGAGTAGGATTTGATGTTGCTTATTATAATAATAATAGCCGTAACCAGATTTTATCAATCCCACTAGACCCGGTAACAGGCTTTTCAACAGCGTTAATTAATGCTGGTTTAATCAACAGTAAAGGATGGGAGGTTCAATTAAATGGCAAGCCTATTCAAAAGGATAAATTTTCATGGAGCACAACTTTACTTTGGAATAGAAACCGCAGTTATGTAAAGGAGTTAGCAGAAGGTTTAACCAATCAGATTATCTATCAACACAATACAAATGTGAGCATTGAAGCACGCGTTGGTGGATTAATGGGAGATATGTATGGAAGAGGATTTCAGCGTGCTCCGGATGGTCAGATCATTTACAACTCTGCCAACGGCTTGCCAGCACCACTCGATCAGTCTGCACGTAAAATGGGTAATGCTTTTGCCGATTGGAAAGGTAGCTTAATGAACGAGTTCAGGTATAAAAATATGAATCTGAGCATTTTAATAGATGGACAGTATGGAGGAGAAATGTATTCCCAAACCAGCCATAAAAATAATACCCTTGGAAAAACAAAAGTAACTCTTCCGGGACGTGATGGTGGAATTATTGGAGAAGGTGTTGTAAAGCTTGCGGATGGCTCATTCGTCCCAAATACAAAACTTGTCCAGGTAAGCGCTTACTATGATAACTACTATCAAATCAGCAATGCAGAAACGAACATCTTCGATGCTTCTTTCTTGAAGATCAGGGAAGTAAGGATGGAGTTTGGTCTGCCTGCCAATTTGCTCAGAAAACTAGGTGTTCAGAAAACATCCATTGCGATTTGGGGTAGGGATTTATTCAACTTCACCAAATTCCCTGGATTCGATCCTGAAGGAGGCAATTTGAATAACGGGACTTTAACCCCTGGAGTAGAATTAACCCAGTTTCCATCTAACCGATTGCTTGGTACTAACCTAACCTTTAAGTTTTAATCTCAATTTATTCTTATAAGTCAAAGACATGAAATTTTCAATCAAAATACTTACAGCAATACTTTTAGTATTGACCTCTCTTTTCTCTTGTACAGATAAATTCGAGGAAATAAATACCGATCCCAACCGACCAAATGATGTGACACCCGGTATCCTATTAGGCCAGATGCAATATCGTATTGTCAATAGCTCTATTCAGTCTTCCCGAAATTTTACTCATGAACTGATGCAGGTTCAAGCACCAAGATCCAGTACAAGCGGACAGGGTTTACATCGCTATGTTGTTACTCCGGGACAAGCAGTATGGTCCGCTTTTTATGATCGCTTAACTGATGTGGAAGATATTTATAAAATCTCAGATCAACTAAAAGAGAACAATTACAAAGCAATTGCTTTGGTTTATAAAAGCTGGGCATATTCAATCTTAACTGATTTATATGGAGATGTTCCATACTCTCAAGCAATTAAGGCTTCTGAAGGTAACTTTACACCTGCTTTTGATAAGCAAAAAGATATTTATATACAGATCTTAAAGGATCTGGAAACCGCAAATACTTTATTTGATGATACTAAGGCCCTGACTTACGGGGGCGACCTGGTTTATAATGCGAATGTATTGACAGGAAGTAGAAATGTTGGAATTCAAAAATGGAAGAAATTTGCTAACTCACTTAGATTGCGATTGTTACTAAGGGTTTCTAAGCGAGAGGGTGAAATAAATGTCAACCAGCAAATAACCGCAATCCTGGCTAATCCTACCAACAATCCTGTATTTGCTGTTAATGCAGATGATGCAATTTTCAGATATCCGGGAACATTTCCTTATTTTAATCCCTATTATCAGGCCCGTACTTTAGACTGGAGAGAGGGAACCTATTTCACGAAGTTCTTTCTTAATCATATGAATACTGTAAGCGATCCAAGAAGGGCAATTTGGGCGATCCCTGTTACGGTAAATGGACAAAGTGTCTTTCAGGGAATAGAAAGTGGTTATCCAACGAGTTTGGAATATATCGTGGGGAGGAATTCAAGTTATCCGGATGCATTAAAGACATCACCACTTCTGGGAGTAATGATGACCTATTCAGAGGTTGAGTTTATTAAAGCTGAGTTAGCTTTAAAAGGCTACAATACCGGGAAAACCGCCAAGGCTCATTATGAGTCTGGTATTACTGCTTCTATGGTTCAATGGGGTGCAAGTATGCCTTCTGGATTTTTGAATACAGCGGGTGTAGTATACAGTTCTACCGGTACATTAACTCAGCAATTGGAGCAAATTATGCTGCAGAAATATTACGCTTACTTTTTCGTCGACTATCAATCCTGGTTTGAAAAACGCCGTACAGGTTATCCTGTTTTACCGCGCGGGACAGGTATTCCGGCTGAGAATATATTCCCATCACGGGTGCCATATCCTACCTATTTGCAATCTTTAAATTCCAGCAATCTTCAGGTTGCAATTACATCCATGGGTGGTGATAACAGTAATGTTAAGGTTTGGTGGGAGAAATAGTATATTCAATCTTAAAAAAGAAAAATGAGAAGATTTTTGTTTCTTGGTTTAGTGCTTCTGGCTTTCGATTCGAATGCTCAGCTGTTAAATAATCAGCTGAATTCAAAAAGAATTATGCT
>JAYUWT010000480.1:0-3028 GCA_043753405.1 Saprospiraceae bacterium
ATTCTTCCCGCTGTTAAAGTGGCAAAGTTGCAGATGGCAGAGCGAGCATTTAAAAAAGAGCTGATTAAAAAAATCAGCGATAAAAGGAAATAGGTCTAAACATTTGATCCTGTAAAAATAAGTTCCTGACTGAAGATCATTCTTTAGTCAGGAACTTTTGCGTTTAATACATCAGGCTTTCATTGAAATAACCCGACATCTCATTTTTTAATATTTAGATAAAATACTTTCTGCTGCATCTTTTCTTTTTCCAGTAAATCCTTCGTAGGTACTTAACTCAGCAGCATCCACTTTTTTACCTATTTCAGCCGTTTTGGCATCCATATTCCGGAGCCTGGTTTTAAGACCAGGCATAGCTTTAGCATTATTTTGTCTGTCCGCCTCTTCGATTTCTTTCAGCAAATCATCAAACTCAAGGGCAAATGCTTCAGCTTCATCGTTGGTCAGTTCAATAGCTTTAGGTTGAACAGCTATTTCAGTAGTTCCAACATCTGTTTTCACTATTGTCTCAGTAGTAGTATTTTCAGTTACCTGTTTGTCGGTTTCACTTTTTTTGCAAGACATTACAGATAAAGAAAGCACTAAAAAAATTAGTATTAGTTTCATAGATAAATATTTATATTGTTAGTAATAAATTTGCTAATTTTTACAATGACCGGTTTTACTTTCCTTTGCCCTGAAATAATACGAGCAAAGTATAAAACATGATCTTGAAATCCAAAGAAAGCGACATGTTTTCTATATATAAGATGTCGAATTTTAATCGTTGGATCATCTGATCAACATTGGATGCATATCCGTATTTGACTTGCCCCCAGGAAGTTATTCCTGGTCTTACCTTCAATAAATGTTTATAATGCGGCGCTTTTGACATTATTTTATCAATATAATATCTTCTTTCCGGCCGGGGGCCAACAATAGACATTTCACCCCTCAGGACATTAAAGAATTGGGGCAATTCATCCAATCTCCATTTACGCATCACTCCCCCCCATGGTGTGCATCGGTTATCATTTTCATTGCTTAATTGAGGTCCTTCATCCTCCGCACCCAGGTACATCGATCTGAATTTATAAATGTCGAATGGTCTATGGTTTAGGCCAATTCTTTCCTGTTTGAAAATAGCTTCTCCTGGGGATGATATTTTGACCCTGATCCATATATACAGGTATAATGGGCTTAGAATGATCATTACTATTACACTGATCACCACATCCAGCAACCTTTTAATAATGATTTGCCATTTGGGCATCATTACCTGCTCTATTTCGATCAATACTGCACCGTAAACATGATTCATTTTGACGCTGCCCAGCATGATATCATACATACTTGGTATTACTTTGATCAGAATATTACTTCCAAAGTCAAATAATATATTTAAAATGTCACGTAATTTGTCGTGTTCCTGGGTTTCAATAGCTATGATTACTTCTTCTATTTTATGCTGTACGATAACCCCGGATAATTCATTTAATTTTCCAAGTAATGGCAGGTCACAGTTTATAAGGTTTTTGGAAACTCCGTTGCTATATATAAATCCAATAAAATTGTAACCCAATCCTTTTTGCCTGCTTTTAATTTCTGAATATAATTCGACTGCATTTTCGTCACCGCCAATTATCAAAGTGTTAAAAGTGACAGCACCGGATTTTAACCTGCGACTTGCTCTGGTCAATAGTACCATTCTTGAAATAGTGGACAGGGTAAAATGAATGATAAAATATTTAAAAAATAACATCAGAATACTATTATTCAGTATATCATCTGCTATAAGTACGATTATAAAGCAGCCAAGAGCAGAGATAAAAAAGGTGGAAGTAAATGTGGTAAGCCTTGACTGACGGTACAAATCTTTATAACAATCAAAGATCAGATAAAGCAAGATCCAACCAACAATTATTAAAATAGTCAATCCAACCGACTGTAAATTAAGATTTTCAATAAGAGCATATTTTCTGTTTAACAAAGTATTACTTGAGAAGTAAATCCACGCTATGAAAGCCATTATTGTATCTAAGATTCCATACAATAATAAATCTCTTTTTCTTGTACTATTCATGAGATCTAGTAATGTACTAACTTGATATTATCTATATATAAATTTCCAGGAGTTGGTAATGAAGTTCCGGGATGTTGAAGACTGAAAACCACTCTGTACCCATCCTCTGCTTTTGATGCAGCGATGAGATCAGTAAGATCGATATACATTTTCTTCCATTTGTCTGATCTGTAAATGCCAAAAGGTAGTTCTGAAGCGTGGACCCCATTGATATTCGCTTCCAGGCCTACTACGAAATTAATATTGCTTTTATAATTAAATTCCAGATATACATCCCTTCCATCCGAGGCGAAATCGTTGTAAAACTCCAGAGTAGTAGTGAGATTGATAGGATTTGCAGCAGTGACATTCAATACTGCAGAATAACTCCCTTCGTAAACTGTATCAGTTTGATTGATACAGGTCGTGACAGGGTCCTGATCCAAATCTTCTCCAAAAGAATTATTCGCTTCAAAATCTTCAATAAATGAAAATTTAGTAGTTGGTTTATACTTAAATACAGGCTGAATATCAATAGTAGACCCACATGAACAAAGATCAACCTGGCTCCGGTAATTTTCCAAAAAAGGATAAATGAATGCGTCGTCTCTGAGCCCATTGACCCTGATACCCGGCTGGATCGAAAGATCCTTAATCCCTGTACCTATTACCGGTATTGATTGATTATGACTAAACACTCCCACAAGTTCATTTCCTACATAAAGCCAGTAATCCTCAATATTGTGGCTTGTAGAACCTGCTTCGGGTTGTGGCTCAATGATTGGGGCTTTCAACAAAATAAATGTTGGTATTTCACTCATATCCTCATTGCAACTGCCAGATAAAAGCAAAAAAGCTCCAAAAAATATATAAGAAATCTTCTTTATTATCTTCATCCTTTTAAAAGTCGCAAAAGTATAAAATTTTAGTTCTAAATTATGTAAAAATTACCTTTATAACGTTTGGAAAGTTTAATTGTAATTTATC
>JAYUWT010000481.1:0-7731 GCA_043753405.1 Saprospiraceae bacterium
GACGTCGGCATTTGCACCCGGATAACTTGATCTCACGTTGATGATCGGAGGATCGACAGATGGAAACTCTCTCACGCCCAAAGATCTGAATCCGATAAACCCAAAGAGGAGGATAACAAGATTCATAACAATTGCCAGGATAGGCCTGTTAACACTAATAGTTGATAAGCTCGCCATGTCCTAAAGTATTTTGGATGGTTTCACTGCCATTCCTTCTTTAAGCATGATGATGCCTGTCACTATGAGGCTGTCCCCTTCGGACAGGCCTTTATCAACACTTACATTTTTTTCATTTCTGTCTGAGATCTCTATTACTTTTTCGACTGCTTTGCCATTTTTGACTATGTAAACTTTTTGTCCTTTGAGGATCGGAACTACGGAAGAGGTAGGTATGAGTATGGTCTCCACATTTTTGGAAACATCAATATTGATCTTGACAAAATTGCCCGGCATAAGACCGGATTTATTTTCCGCGATGCCTCTAATTTTGATGGACCTTGTATTGAGATCTATCTGAGGGTCGATGGTAGCTACTTTAGCAATTGATTTTTTATTATTCGTTTCAGTGGTAAATTCAAAGTTCTGGCCTACTTTAAAGTCGTTGAGATATTTCTCGGGGGCGGTAAATTCAATTTTGATTGGGTTGAGTTGTTGAAGCGTCGCTACTACGGTGGATGGACTTACATAACTTCCCAGGGCAATACTCCTAAAGCCGATCACTCCACTGAATGGTGCTCTTATTTCGGTCTTGGTAATCAGGGACCGGTAATAGTTGATATCAGACTGATAACTAAGAACCTGATTTTGAGCGATGTCAAAATCTTCTTTACTCGTGCCCTGGATTGCCAGTAATTTTTCCTGGCGGCTCGCCTGATTTTTAGATAGCGTTAAAGCTACTCTGGCCTTATTGAGCTGGGCTCTGATATCAGCGTCGTTAAGTTTCACAAGCAATTGTCCTGCTTTGACAAAGGACCCTTCTTTAAAGTATATGCCGATCACCTTGCCGGACCCTTCAGACGCAAGTTCCACTTTTTCATTTGGAAGGACCGTTCCTGTGGACTGGATCTCGGAGGCAGCTTTCTGGCTTTTGAGCACCATGATGTCTACTGCAAGCACTGCTTCAGGCGGTTTTTTAGCATTTGGTCCCTTGCTTTTACCTTCCGTACTTTCCGGGAAGAAGAGCATTTTTGCGAGAAAAAGTGCAGCAATTACCACAGCTATAATAATGAAGATCGAGTATTTCCGCATATGGAATTTTTAATATTTTGACAGTGGATGCCTGAGAAATATAAAAAGCATAACGTGTCCTGGCTTTTTTTGTTTAGAAACTATTAGTATATAACCTCATTGTAACAGAAAATAATTGAGTCAAAATAATCTTATATAAATCAGACTTATTTATTGTTTATTTATTTCAATAAATTGGACACCTAAATACGATTGTAATAAGTGGAGTATAAGTTCTAATTTTACAATTATGGAAGTAGGACATCAACAGGTTATTTTGGCAAGGGATGGAAGATCATTTCCTTCGGACAATATGGACAGGGTACATCATTTATTCGACCTTCAGTTAAATAACAAACAAGCCATCAAACTTACCACAGTTGACGAAAGGGCCAGAAAATTAAACGCGCTCAAAAAGTCGATTCTGTTACACAGAAAAGATATTGAAACAGCCATCTACAAAGATCTGGGTAAGCCGGCCTTCGAAACAGCCTATTCTGAAATATTCTGCACCCTTTCTGAGATCAGATATGTAGTCAGGAACTTGTATGCCTGGATGAAACCACACAAAGTGTCCAACACATTGCCTTATTTAGGATCATCCAGCAGGATCATGTACGAGCCTAAAGGTAATTGCCTATTGATCTCCCCATGGAATTACCCTTTTTACCTAAGTATTTCACATCTTATAGTTTGTATAGCTGCAGGGAATGTGGCAATCTTAAAACCATCAGAATTTACACCTTATACCACTCAGCTCATCAAACAATTATTAAAAGAAGTTTTTGAAGAGAATGAAGTAGCTGTAATAATAGCAGGAGATGAGGTAGCAAAGGAAATGACCAAAATGCCTTTCGATCACATCCATTTTACGGGTTCGACAAAGGTGGGTAAGATGATCATGAAGGAAGCTGCAGGTCACATGGCATCGGTAACACTTGAACTGGGTGGTAAGTCACCAGTCATCATAGACGAAGACTACAATGTCGAACACTGTATCAGGCAGATTGGTTGGGGGAAGTTTTTTAACGCAGGCCAGACATGCATCGCACCTGATTATATATTGATTCATGAAAAAAAGAGGGAACAATTTGTAACAGCTTTGAGCAAATATCTCTCAGAATCTTTTGGTTCGGATCCGCTCAATTCTGAAATTCTCTCCGGAATCGTTCACAAAGGCCACCTCAAAAAATTAAAATCTTATTTAAAAGATGCAATCGAAAAAGGTGGCAGGCTTGCTTATGGAGGAAGTACAGATGAAGACCGGATTTATTTCGCTCCTACGATCGTGGAAATAAATGACCTTGAGTCAGATATTATGCTGGAAGAGATCTTCGGACCGATACTTCCTGTAGTAACTTATAAAATTTTGGATGAAGCTCTCTCTATAGTCAATGAAAGACCTAAACCCCTTGCAATGTATTTGTTCAGCGACAGAAAAAGCTGGATAAATAAGGTCTTGGCCCACACTTCTAGTGGAGGAGTCAGCATCAATGAAACGATCGCTCATTTTGTCCAGTCTTATCTTCCTATGGGAGGGGTCAATCATTCAGGAATTGGAAAATCACACGGACATTATGGATTTATAGAATTTTCGAATCAACGCGCTATTCTTAAATCACACATCAGAGGAGGCATCACCTGGCCTTTTCAATTTCCTTATACTAGCCTTAAAAAGAAAATAATTGATATCCTGATTAAACGTTTTTAGGTTGATATCCGTTTTTAAGTTAAATGTTCTACTATATTGATAGAGGATCGTATAAAATGATTCATGTTTTTCAGTTGACATATTTACTATAGGTATATCAGCATAGTTAATTTTGGTTAAAAGAAAAAGGAGCTTTTCAAATGAAGATCTCCTTTTTCAATTTTTATTGAAATCTACTTAGCGAGATGATAGAAAAAATAGTTCAACCCCATCCGGGGTTGTGGCGCAAGTGCATTGCATCCCCGGGTTTCACCCGGAGTTACTGAAGTTTAACCCCATTCGGGGTTATTTATACAATGATGGAAAAGGTATCAAATTTTGATAATTTCCTTAAGTCAAAATTTAACTTCAATAAGGAATTATAAAACGAAGCACCAGGCCCGGAGTGGCTTGAATTTGGATAGCCCTTGGTGAAACCCGGGGACGATGGAACGGATATCACAACATGTTAAGGTTTTAACTATTTTCATTGTCTTAATCATAAATGTGTTATAAGAAAAAGGAGCTTTTCACACGAAGAGCTCCTTTTTCAATTTATTTAATGACAAGATCAAAACAATTCCTCCACGTCATGATATTCCAAGCCGAAAGCTTCCGCAACACCTTCGTAAACTACTTTGCCATTGACGATGTTCAATCCCTTTTTCAAAGCGGCATTTCTTTTGCAAGCTTCTTTCCATCCCAGATCTGCCAACAATAAGGCATAAGGTAGGGTAGCATTGGTCAAAGCCACGGTAGAGGTAAAAGGTACAGCACCCGGCATATTGGCTACACAATAATGAACAACGTCATCAATGATAAAGGTAGGGTCCTCATGGGTAGTTGGCCTGCAGGTCTCTATACAACCACCCTGATCAACAGCGACATCGACCAAAACAGTACCGGGACGCATTTCTTTTAACATATCGCGCGTGATTAGATTAGGAGCTTTAGCACCAGGTATTAATACTGCACCAATTATAAGGTCGTGATTTTTGATAAGGGCTCGGATGTTATATTCATTGGAAAACATCGTGATCACATTGGCCGGCATTACATCACTCAGATATCTCAACCTGTTGAGGCTTACATCCATAATAGTTACCATTGCTCCAAGGCCCGCAGCCATTTTAGCTGCCTGGGTACCTACTACACCACCGCCGAGGATCAAAACTTTTCCGGGAGGAACACCGGGTACGCCACCGAGCAATACTCCGCGGCCTTTGATCGGCTTTTCAAGGTATTTTGCACCTTGTTGGACAGACATCCTTCCTGCCACTTCTGACATAGGGATCAATAATGGAAGCGAACGGTCAGGCATTTCTACAGTTTCATATGCCAGGCAAATCCCTTTTTTATCGATCATTGCATTCGTCAACGGTTCATAGGAAGCAAAGTGGAAATATGTAAATAACAACTGGCCCTCTTTGACTAGGTTATATTCAGATTCAATAGGTTCTTTCACCTTCATGATCATATCAGCGATACGATATACTTCTTCTATTGTGTCCAGGATAGAAGCCCCTGCTCCTATATATTCATCATTAGAAAAACCACTTCCTTCACCTGCGTGAGACTGGACATAGACCTTATGCCCTTTTTTGCTAAATTCGAGTACACCGGCCGGAGTCAGGGCAACTCTGTCTTCATTTGTTTTTATTTCCTTAGGAACACCTACGATCATTATAGTTTATTTAAAATTTGTAAATTTATATTTCAAGCAAATGGCTGATGGCTATTGGCTTTGTTGCGATAACCGGAATATTTTTCCATTGAAATATTGCCTATGGTAACCGATAACTTTCAACTCTCCGCTTTCCACTCTCAATTTAATTAACTAATGGCTATTGGCTAATGACCAATGGCTAAAAGCCTTGATGTGGAAATGAGATTTATTCTTCCTTTGAATTACAAGTCTCGATAACCAAATAGCTTTCAACTTTCAACTTTCAATTTTCAATTTTTCAACTCTCAACTCTTAACATACAAAACTTCCTTCACAGCCTTGATGACCTTGGCCGGAGTTGGCATATATTCGTCAACATATACTCCGGAATAACCGAGAGAAGTATCCGCAGCATTTACCCTTGTGACAGGTGCATCAAGATAGTCAAAAGCATATTTTTGTATTTCGTAAGCTATTTCAGCAGAAACACCAAACATAGGCCAAGCCTCATCCACTGCTATTACTCTGTTAGTTTTTTTGACTGAATCTATCACGGTTTTAATATCCAAAGGACGGATAGAACGCAGGTCGATGACTTCGGCTGAAATACCTTCTTTTTCAAGTTCTTCGGCAGCTTGCATGCAGGTCTTGACCATTTTATTGTAAGATACTAAAGTCACATCAGTACCTACTTTTCTTACTATAGCTTTGCCGATGGGCACCAGATATTCTCCATCAGGAACTTCACCCTTATCTCCGTAAAATAACTCAGATTCCATCATGCAAACCGGATTCGGATCCCGGATCGCGGACTTTAATAAGCCTTTTGCATCAGCCGGATCTGTACATGATATCACTTTGATACCCGGGATATTTCCCATCCATGATTCGAAAGTCTGGCTGTGTTGTTGAGCTAATTGACCTGCAGCCCCTGATGGGCCCCTGAATACAATTGGACAGCCAAATTGGCCGCCTGATTGTGACAAAGTTTTCGCTGCATTGTTGACGATCTGGTCGAAAGCCAGAACTGCAAAGTTCCATGTCATAAATTCAATAATTGGTTTTAAGCCATTCATGGCAGCACCAACACCTATTCCAGCGAATCCTAATTCAGCGATAGGAGTATCGATCACTCGTTCAGGACCGAATTCTTCCAACATTCCTTTACTTACTTTATAAGCTCCGTTATATTCTGCGACTTCTTCTCCCATCAGGAAAACAGTGGGGTCAAGCCTCATTTCTTCTATCATTGCCTCGCGCAATGCATCTCTCAATGTTAATATCCTCGACATTCAAATAATATTTGTGGCAAATGTAACAAACTTTGTCTATTTATTTGTGTTGGTTTTGTACGCAGATTCATTCAGGACATAATAAAAGGCCAGGTGAAATGCTCTTCATGTAGAATTGGGATTAACATAATTTAATTCGATTTACATTTACAATTTTAAAAACATTAAGGACAATAATGATATCACAACAATATAGCTTTCCTTTAGAAAATTCTGTTCAGCCACTGATCGGGTCGATCTCAGCAAAAGTTGCAACGGGACAGCGCATAAGTAATGATGAGGCTATGTATCTGTATGAAGAAGCTTCACTCGGTCAACTGGCTCAGATGGCTGAGATTGTCAGGCAAAGGAAGGCAGGTAATAATGTTTATTTTAACCGCAATTTTCATCTCGAGCCAACAAATGTCTGCATATACTCCTGCGCTTTCTGTTCATATAGCCGTCTTATCAAGGAAAGAACTGATGGCTGGGAACTATCGATGGACGATATGATGGACATCGTCAAAAAATATGATGATCAACCTGTTACAGAGATCCATATCGTAGGTGGTGTGATGCCACAATATGATGTTCAGTTTTATTCCACTTTATTCAGCAAGATCAAGGCTCACCGACCATCATTGCATGTGAAAGCATTGACACCGGTAGAATATCACTATATATTTAAAAAAGCCAAAATATCTTATGATGAAGGTATGAGACTTATGATGGACGCCGGGCTAGATAGCATTCCGGGCGGAGGAGCAGAGATATTTCATCCGGAGATCAGGGAGCAAATAGCGGGAGATAAATGTACAGGACAACAATGGCTGGATATGCACAGGTCATGGCATAAAATAGGTGGAAGATCCAATGCGACCATGTTATATGGACATATTGAAAAATTTGAGCACCGCATTGATCATATGGATAAACTGCGTCAGCTACAGGATGAAACGGGCGGTTTTCAAACCTTTATACCACTTAAATTTCTTAATGAAAACAACGAGATGTCCCACATCAAACAATCTTCTGTCCTTGATGACATGAGAAATTATGCTGTGGCAAGGATCTATCTGGACAATTTTGACCACCTGAAGGCTTACTGGCCGATGTTGGGCAGGGATATGGCTCAGATGAGTTTGTCATTTGGTGTAGATGATCTGGACGGAACGATTGACGACACAACCAAAATATATTCAATGGCCGGTTCTGTAGAACAAAATCCAAATATGTCCACACTTGATCTGGTCACTATGATCGATGCAGTACACAGGCAGGCTATAGAACGCGATACTTTGTACAATGTGGTAAAATCATATACAAAAGAGGATCTGGTAGATGAGAAGAAGCAATATGATTATTATTCGTTGCCGGTTGTAAATAATAATTGAGAGTTGAAAGTTGAAAGTTGAAAATGACGCGAAGATGAAACATGCGCTGATAGCTAGTGGCTATTGGCTAATGGCCTTGTTGTGCTTAATGAGTTTCTTCTATCTTCTCATTTAAGTAATTAACCAAATTTCTCATATCTAATACTTAAAATTATAAATTAGTCGTCTACATTAAGAAACGGAGCCAAATGAAAGCAGAATGCTTTCAAATCTCTACACACTCCCGGTTATCAATGCTAAACTGATTATTGGAGAGCCAATGTTGGAATTTAAGGAGAGTACATTTACATCTCTCAAAAACAATGCTGATAAAAGCCCCTGTCTGCTTTAGAAGATATTGTTTGACTAAATTAACCTAAACCTCCGCATCCCAACTTCACAACAAAAAAAGGAGCCCTAAGGCTCCTTCGTCATAGTACCGCCGGTGGGAATCGAACCCACACGACCTCACAGTCACAGGATTTTGAATCCAGCGCGTCTACC